>QQUM01000745.1 GCA_008501545.1 Calditrichota bacterium | reverse complement strand
TTTAGACTGTGGGGCATGTTCTTCGTCGGGTAGCCATGGGCCGGAAGCATGATGGTTTCCGCATCGAAATTCTGAAATTCCTCAAGTGAATCCAAATAGTCCTGCAAGGGATTTGCAAATGGTTCGTCCGGCCATACACTAATATTCGGTGTTATGTGCGGGAGAATTTCATCAGCACTAATCAGTAGCTTTTCAACCGGATTGTGCAGGGTAAGTTGTGCCGGCGAATGGCCGGCGCTGCAGCGGCTGGTCCACATCGAATGAGTAAGTGGTAATTCCGCATTTGATTTAATGCGCACATAGCTGTGTGGCACAGGGGAAATGGTTTGTGCAAATGTATTGCCGCTTTTTCGGGCGTAATGGAGAAATTCCTCCTCACAATCGCAGCTGCGATAGAAATCGACCATCAAATCACCGAGCGTTTCATCGCTTAAAAGAAAGAGGGAACGTGCGTATAACCACTCGATTTGTGTCATCATGAGCTGTACATCGTACTTCTCGACAAACCAGCCCGCCAGACCGATGTGATCGGGGTGATAATGGGTCACAATGAGTTGGCGCAACGGTTTTACATTACAATATTTTTTTAGGATGTCTTCCCATAAATTGCGGGTTTTGGCATTGTTCACCCCTGTATCAATGAGCGTGAAACCATCATCATTTTCAAGAAGCCAGCAATTCACGTAAGCAGGTAAAAAGGGGAGCGGCATACATATCCAGCATACGAAGGGCGCAACTTCGATGCATCGCCCTGGCTCTGGCAGGCTTTTGTATAGTGTTGGAAGTCGTTTTGTTAGCGGCATGTATTTCCTTGCAATGCATTTATAAAGCCGCTAAAATACGAGCGAAATAGTGAAAAAGCAAGGAAATGGTGGGTGTAAATTATTTACGTATTTTTTTTTCAAGATATATTAACGGGAGAACGGATGTTTCCTTAGAACTTGAAAGGACGACCATCGTACGTGTGTCCTTCACACCGCCCCAGGAGTGGATGAGGTAGATGAGTTTTTCCAGGGTTTCTGTATCTTTTGTGCGTATTTTCAGCATGTGTGAGCCTTCTCCGGTTATGGAGTGGCATTCGAGAATTTCAGGATGGTCCAGTGCTTTTTTTACGAATTCAGCATCTTTCTCTGCGGAATCTGCCTGAATGAGAATGAATGCTGTCACACCAAGTCCGGCCTTTTTGGGATTAACAACCGCGTAAATTCCTTTTAAGACGCCGTGTTCCTCAAGTTTGCGTAACCGTTCACTGATGGATGGAATGGATAGATTGACAGCCTCCGCCAGTTCGTTGCGCTTGGTTCTGCCTTTGCGCTGCAATAATTCCAATATTTTTACATCGATTTCATCCAATTTATCATTGTGCATTTTGGATTTCCTTGTAGAATTTTCAGTGAAAAGAGCGGTTTGATTGAAAGCAATTCATTGAGAAAAAACACCTATCTAATAAAAGTAATTTCCCATCAGAAGCAAGTGGAATTTATTCACGAATGTTAATTTATTTAACTTTATCCAGCAGAAGGTTAAATCAATTTCTAATTATATGAATTTAGTTAAAAAATTAAGTCGTAGCAGACTGAAAAGACTGTATCGGGTGATTGAACTCAGTGTGTACTCTTGATTGAGTATTATCGATTCTGCAGCCAAAATTCCGCTTTCTACCGCAGGCCCGATCCCCTCGCCCATATCCCTGGTTGCCAGACCGGCAGCATCCCCGAGAATGAAGGCGTTGTCGATTCTTGGCACATGCACATTTTGGCGCAGAAAATAAGTATAACCCTTGTTCTGAAATTTATGCTCCGATACAAGACCGGTTCGGCCCAGTTTAATCTTAAATAAATCCCAGTGTTTTTTTATGGTTTCTTCGCGGAATTTCATCGCAGCGAATTTACCGCCGATGCCGACGTTCAGATAGCCATTTCCCTTGGGAACATACCATGAATATCCAGGCAGCTTGTTTTCCATAAACCACAAATAGCAATTCGTATCCACATATTCGTATGCGAATTCTTCCTCCATTGTTGAAATGCGCATTTCAATTGCCCGCGGATTTCGCGCCTCAAAAAATGTACGATAGACGGGACAATTTGTGCCTCCCGCACCAATCAGGTAAGTGCATCTGTACGCATCATCGATGAGGTATTTGCTGTTATCCCGGTGAATATGGCGTGCCGTATGTGTGTGGACGGGGACCTCGGCACGCTGCAGTAGCCAGTTGTCAAATTCATAGCGGCGAATAGAATATTGCCGGGTTCTGACTGGAATCCGGCGTCCGAAGAAGTGGAAATGCAGTTTATCGAAGGTGAGAATACTGTTAGGGTAGGATTGTGGTTCAATCTGCAAATCACGCAGAACTTTGGGTGTAATCCAGCCGGCGCATAATTTCAGTCTGGGAAATGGTTTTCGATCGAGGATGATGACGTCGCGGCCTGCTTGCCGTAATTTCCAGGCGCAGGTCGAACCTGCAGGACCACCACCGATGATTATCGTTTCTGCTGTGATCATGACATATCTTTCTCAACTAAATCGACAGTTAGGCTGTGGTTGACCAGGTTTTCGCAAAACAATTTGCCACAGCTGCAAACCGCGAGCGCGGAAACAACCTGCACAGCTTAAAAGGTAATAACGCCACATACGTCGGAACCTTTCTCCATATTTTGTGGCTAAATCCGGCCATGCTTTTTCAAAATTCTCATGCCATGCCATTAAGGTCGTATCGTAATCCGGACCGAAGTTATGCCAGTCTTCCATGATAAAATACTTTTCCATTGCCATGCCAAGTTGGGTGATGGAAGGCAGCATGCCGTTGGGGAAAATATATGTGCTGGTCCAGGGTTCGACCGTAGTCGTGCTGCGATTGCCACCAATGGTGTGAATAA
>QQUM01000815.1 GCA_008501545.1 Calditrichota bacterium | reverse complement strand
ACGTTATAACCGATGAAGTTTGTCCAAAATATGGTTTTTGGTTGGTGATTTTGAAAGTACTTAAAATTAAAAAGTGCCTTTGCCAGAAAACCTGTCGTCAACAATAAGTATCCCGCGGCATGTACATTCGAATCTTGAGCAAAAAGATTACCAATTCCTGCTGCACCCATGAACACATCGAAACCGCCTGCTACTTTGGGGCCATAGCCCTTTTTGCGACTTGCAAGTGCTCCCATACCAAGAAAAAAAGTTTCCATGGCAGCTATGTATCCAATCTCCTCCCAGATTGTACTTTGTTTCATTACCTCAGTTGATTCCTGAAATACATTGAGAGCAGGGGAGTGATTGAGATAAATTTGACGTTCTATATTCTTATTATCTCCATTTAAATAATGATAAACATTGTATTGGGCCGCTAATTGGCATGTTCCTGATACGAAGATGAAAAACATAATGACCTTTTTCATAATTGATTCTCCAGTTTGGCATAGACTCTTTCAATTTTAAAAATCGATTGGAATATCTCTTGACTGCAGTATAATTGCGCCAGGGAATTTAAAGCATCAGGATTTGTTGTATGTCAAATTTGGGTTAAAATTATGTCATAAGAATGTAAATAACTGATACTCTCAGCCACGGTCTCCGTGGTTGTGCGGGATCGGAATGAAGTGCGTCGCACCTGCAGGAATGAACTGGAAGTTCACTAGCGGCCGTGTCATACCAACGATTTATACCACACATTCATACTCTCTATTTCATCGAAAATATGTGTGTTGTTGATGAGTGTGCCTGAGAATGTGTAGCCTGCTTTTGCGAACGTAATGTTCATTCCGGCAGAATTGGAGCGTGCGATTGTGTATAGCGTTTTGATTCCCAACCCGGGCATTTCAACTTCCATTTCGCGCAGAAGAAATAATGCCAAATTGTTCCCTGTGTATTGGGGATCCGTTGCAAAGTCCGTCATCTCAACATTTTGGGATTTCTGATCCATTTCAGCTGAAGACGCGGCAATGAGTTTTTTACCAAAAAATACACCGAAGTAGATGATGTTTTCCAGCATGGTTTGTTTGATATAGTCGTCTTTGAAAATCGGAAATGGATAGAATTTGAATACAAGTCGATAGAGTGCTGTCAATTGCGAAATATCTTCTTCACCCAACCTGCGAATTTCAAACGGGCATGTTCCAGGATTTTCTAGCGCTTGCTGTTTCCCCTGGGCAAGTTGAATGTTCTTTTCGATATCGTGCCTGGATTGCCGATCAAGTTGCGCTCGCGCATCATCGAGATATTTTCCAAGAAACAAGGCATCGTCTTTTCCTGAATAAAATTTGGGAATGTGGGCTTCTTTTTCAAATCCTGCAGATTTAAAATCATTCCAGGCCCAGGCTGGGACCTTTGCAAATAGTTTTGTGTATTTGTACTGGTCTGCAAGGGCACTTATTTTGGGAATGATTGCGGGGCAATCAGCTCGGTCGAGCTTCAGGAGATAAACGCGGTTGTTGTTTTTACCGTGCTGAATTGTTGAATTGCCGATTTTCTCAATTTTATCAAACATGCGATTTCGCTTTGTCTTTAATAAGTGATATCGAAATAAAGAGCAGTGCAGAGAGAAAAATTCCAACGATACTTGCATCCAGGCCCCACCAGATTTGCAGTTCGGTAAAAATGAGAACCAATGTGATGCCACCGCCAAAAATCATCGCGATAAGGGCTGCAGTGGCATCACTCTTTTTCCAGAAGTAAGCACCTAAAGTTGGAACGAACAGCCCGGCCACCATGAATGCGTACGCATGCAGAATAATCTCCAAAACCGTTGAAAACGAACTTGCGATTAACAAAGTCAGGGCGCCAATAGCCAGTGTTGCAACCTGAGAAAGCCGCATAATGAACTTTTCGGATTTTTGCTTGAATAAGTAACGCTCGAAGATGTCATTGACAAAATTTCCTGAGGAGGCAATCAAACAACTGTCCGCCGTCGACATGATCGCAGAGAAATAGGAAGCCGTGACGATGCCGGCAATGCCGATTGGCAGGACTTCCGCAAGCAGTCTTGGCATGGCCATTTCCGGATCGGATTCCGGAAAGACAACGCGTGCGGCCATCCCGAGAAATACACCAAGAAAAGCCATGATTGGATACTCGAGAACGCCGGCAATCATGAAAGCGCGCCGGGCGTCTTTTTCATCTCTGCAGGCATAAATCCGTTGGTAAAGTGTCATCGCGATGAACCAGATCGGAATGATGGTGAACAGCCAATTGATGAATTCGATAAATTCAATATTGGTGAGAGAAAAATAAGCAGCGGGGAGTTTTTCGACTAAAACGCTCCAGCCGCCAACCTCCATCAGCGCGAGTGGCGCGCCAAGGAACAGCAGCCCCCCGAGCAGGACTATCCACTGAACAGTGTCCGTGTAAATAACAGCTTTGATACCGCCAAGCACAGTATACGCCAGGACGACAAAAGCCATGGCATACATTGCAACCTGCAGTGGATCGGCGAAGCCAATATCGATGAAGACTGTGCCTGCAGCGAGTTTTGCGCCGGCAAGAATTTGCGCACCGGTAAAACCCAGATAACCAATTCCTGAAATCAAAGCCGCTGCAACAGCGACTTTTTTACCATAGCGATATCTGAGAAAATCGGGAAATGTTAGCATGCCCTCGGCTGCGTCTATTTTTTTGATTTTCGGGATGGTAAAGACTGCAGCAAGCCAGGCGCCGACGAGACCGGTAAACAGCAGCCAACTACCGGAAAGTCCCATCACAAACCCAAGACCACCAAGTCCGATGGAAAATCCGCCACCCACATCGGTTGCCACGATAGACATGCCAACATGGCCGGCGGAAATGTTGCGCCCGCCGACATAGTAGTCCTCGCG
>QQUM01000095.1 GCA_008501545.1 Calditrichota bacterium | reverse complement strand
CCGCGCAGGGGATGATCCCAGCATGCCACCCCCAATCCCCCCAGTGGGAGGTGGAGGAGGATGACACATTAAATCATATTTATAAAAAAGTCAAACCACCACCCAAGGTGGTTTGACTTTTTATACCTGGCAGGTATCCTGCTGTTGATTATTTCTTCCGCTGTTGTTTACATGATACTTACAGTTATAAATACTGATAAGATCACTTTTGAAGTGACTCATACATTTCATTCTGATTTATGCATACCCTTCAGAAAGGTACTTCACCCGTACATTTTCTTTGATGAGATGATAGAACCATTTGCCCGCACCACAACAACAAGCAGTGGTTTTCTTTTTGAATTTAAAAACGGATTTCGTGGTTCGTTTTCTCATACTATGATAACGCAGCAGCACACCGCTTGCACTCACCCTTTTTTTTTCTTATCTTTTTCGTCCTGGAGTCAAATTCAAAACAAAATTTAAATTTAGGCACTTAAGTGCTTTTTCAACAAAATATTAGCAGAAAAAAATTCAACAACTTATGATAGATCAAAACGGAAAAAGTGACCGTAATTTTTTTGCTCATGGCTTAAAATTCTCCTGTCAGCAGGGCTGTGCTGCCTGCTGTAAAATCCCCGGTTGGGTTAGCATCACGGACGAGGACGCAAAGAAAATGGCTGAAATATTGGGCATCAAGCTCAATCAATTTCTGGCAAAATATACACACCGGAAAGATGGCAAACTACGGCTCAACGAACGGATCGACCATGCTTGCGCTATGTTAAGCAGTGACAACACCTATTGCATGGTGCATGCTGCCCGCCCCCACCAATGTCGAACATACCCCTTCTGGGATGAAATCCTGGTGAATGAATTCGTCTGGGTACTGGAACAGCGCACCTGTCCGGGAATTAACATGGGCAAAATCTATACTGAGCAGGAAATTTTAAAAATAAACCGTGATGAGGACCAGGCTGCGGGATATGACGGCTCGCACGATTTAGAGAAGAACGGGGCATCTCCCCCTTCCAAAGAGGATAAAACATGAACCGAAAAATTATCGGTATCATCAATCCTGTTGCAGGTCACCGGAAAACCCGCCAGAGCTGGGAATTATTTGCGCAGGCACTGCAAGAAAATGGGCTGAGGTGTTCAGCTTTAATTACGGATGCTCCGGGTTCAGCAACAAATTTAACGAGAAATGCAATAAAAACGGGCACCGACGTCATTGTCGCGGTTGGTGGTGACGGCACGTTAAGTGAAGTCGTCAACGGATTCTATGAAAACGGCGCCTTGTTGCGAAACGATGTCAAACTGGCGATTTTACCCAAAGGCACCGGCACCGATTTTTACCGGGGATTATCTCTTCCCAATACACCCCGGCACGTCGCGACCTGTATCCGGAACGACAACACAAAAACAATGGACGTCGGATTGCTCACATATACCACACTTGATGGGCAAAAATGTAGTCACTATTTCGCCAACATTGCAGATCTGGGCTACGGTGGTGCATTGATTTATCGGATTAATGGCTTAACCAAATTGCTCGGTGGCTCTGCGGCTTATCTTCTGGGATTGCTGTACAATCTTTTCAAATATAAAAATGCCAAACTGCACTATCGATTTGACGACGGTGAAATTCAGCACGGCAGTTTTCTCGCAGTGATTGCTGCAAACGGTCGTTGCTTCGGTGGCGGCATGTGGATCGCACCGGATGCGCAACTCGATGATGGGTTGCTGGATTGTGTATTGGTAGGTGATTTGAGTAAGCCGGGCATCGTCGGGAATATCTCCAGGCTCTATCGCGGCACGATCAAATATCACCCGAAAGCGATAACTGCACGCGCACGAAAGCTCGAAGTCTGGTCGGATGAAGAAGTGCTCGTAGAGCGCGACGGAGAGTTTGCCGGAAAACTGCCCGTCACTGTCGAAATATTGCCGGCACAAATCAATTTGCTCAATACGGCTGGATGAATCAAAGCGATTTATGAACAGCGATCAACAGCCGAGTGACCACCGAAAAACAGAGGATTGAAAATGACACGCAACGAAGCTTACACACTGATGACACAATGGACGGAAAGTGAAAACCTGCGTCGCCATATGCTTGCAGTTGAGGCAGCAATGGTCGAGTATGCACGAAAATACAATGAGAACGAGGAGCTCTGGGCCGTTGTCGGTTTGCTCCACGACATGGATTACGAAAAGCATCCGACCGCAGAAGAACATCCATATGTGGCTGTCAATTTCCTTGAGGAACAAGGTGTTGCTGAAGAAATCACCCATGCGATCCTGGCCCACGCATCCTATACCGGCGTGAAGCCGGTCAATCTCATGGAGAAAGTCCTGCTTGCAGTTGATGAATTGTGTGGTTTTATCACGGCCTGTGTGTACGTTCGCCCATCGCGCAGCATTCACGATCTCAAGCCAAAATCTGTGAAAAAGAAAATGAAATCTGCCGGATTTTCCCGTGCCGTCAACCGGAAAGATATCACAAACGGGGCAGAACTGCTCGGCGTCTCACTGGATGAGCATATCCAAACAGTAATCGACGGCATGCAGCGCGTGGCGGATGATTTGGGATTGGAAGGTTCGTTGGGAGGGAACTAGTTGATGTTCATTTAATGACTAAATTTTGCTAAATATTCTGGTGATAAATCTTCACCTTCCGGCCAGCAGATACCGCCCAATTTATCAACCGAAACTTGTTTAAAATAGCGTGGATTACGCAATCGCCAAAAAATATCTCTTTCGTAAATTCGTGTAGATAAGTCTATCTTGCTTTGTCGGCCATCTTCCCATTTCAAGCGAAGTACAGCATCGTTTTCCGGTTCTACGAAAACAACCTTTTCCCAGGGTGTTTTAAGCTGAGAGCTCATTCCACTTCTCCATTAATTCTTCCTG
>QQUM01000773.1 GCA_008501545.1 Calditrichota bacterium | reverse complement strand
CAAATTCACCCAAAATTTCCTGTAAATTCCAGATATAAAAACTGCTTTCATTTTTTTCGAGCACGCCGTTTAAGTTCGAACCGTGATGGTATTCGTTCAGGAAGCGTTCGTTTCCTATATAATAATTCTCACCGTTTATCTCTCCTGCTATTCCTTTCCCGGGATACGTAAGCACCTGTACTGCATGTAATGGTTGAATATTTTTTTTATAAACTCTTTGCATGATGGCTTTGGCAAGATGATGCTCGGATTTCTGTTCAATCCCGCCTGCTATGGCGAGCAGCCTATCAGCATCCAGGGAAGAGAAACTGCGAATGTGTTGTAATTCAGGCTCTCCCTTTGTTAATGTTCCGGTTTTATCAAACACGATATTTTCAATTTCACCCGCTAATTCCAGAAAGCTTCCTCCTTTGATCAGCAAACCACTTCTGGCGGCGCGTGTAAGCCCGCTAATGATCGTCACCGGTGTTGAAATGACCAGAGCACACGGACACGCGATGATGAGCATGACGAGGGAACGATAAAACCATTCACCCCAATTACCCAGAATGAGCGGTGGCACTGTAGCTATTAATATGGCAAGCAACACAATTATGGGTGTATAAATTTTTGCGAATGCATCGACGAAGCGCTGAACGGGTGGTTTACTGCTGGCTGCTTCTTTGACAAGATTGATTATTCGAGCCAGGGTGGTATCGGATGAAATATGTGTGACGCGAACCTCGATCACACCATGGCCATTGATAGATCCAGCGAACACGGTATCATCCGGCTTTACTTCGACTGGAATCGATTCACCGGTAATTGGTGACTGGTCAATATGAGAATTACCATCGCTCACGACACCGTCAAGCGGAACACGTTCCCCTGGTCGAATAAGAAGAATTTCGTTTTTGTTGATTTCATCCACATTCAGGGAAAAGAATTCATTCCCACGTTTAACATAAGCAACATCAGGTGAGAGCTGCATGAGTTTCGTGATCGCATTTCGTGCACGGTCAACACTGTAAGATTCCAATAAATTGGAGAGTGAAAATAAAAAAACGACCATGGCAGCTTCGTTCCATTCTCCAATACCGACGGCACCGATCACGGCGATACACATGAGTACATGCATATCAAGTGAAAAAACCTTAAGAGAAGCCAATGCTTTGCGCGCAGTGAACACAATGCCTGTCAGTATAGCGATGGCATAAAATGCGTAAGTGTACGCCACATCTACCCCAGATGCAACATCAGCAAGGATTCCCAGGGCACAAAAACTACCTGAAATAATCAGCAGCAGGCGTTCCCAGTTGATCGATTTTTCAGTTTTCCCTGCAGCATTCGTCTGCATGATGTGGCCACCATGTCTGGAAATGACACGCTTGACCAAGGGAAAGTCCAATGCAGGGTTGTGAATATCCAATTCTATTTCAGATGACAACAGGTTAAAACGTGCTGAGGCGATATTTGCAGTCTTTTCCAAATCAGTGCATAAAGTTTTTCCACAAACTGCACAGTCGATGCCATGGACAGGTAATGTAATCTTTGTTGTTGTGTTGTCTGGCGTATCAGGCATTTTTTGTATTTTCCAGCTTAAAAAAATCGTAAGCAACTTTTTTGATTGGTCCATCGGCCAGGCGGTAAATAATGACCTGCCCTTCCCGCCGAGGGGTGATTACCTGTCTGTCACGCAATCGTCGCAGTTGGTGCGAGACTGCTGAAACGCTCATTTCCAAAATATCGGCCAGATCACAAACACAAAGTTCGCCTGCATGCACCAGAAGATACAATATGCGCAACCGGGTTACGTTTCCCATCATCGCGAGAAGACCGGCAAGTTCATCAAAATTATTTTCTGTCTGCAATACCGTATGCAAATTTTGCAATTTTTCAATATCAACATTATGTCGGGAACATACTTCGAGAGTAAGCTCTGCCATTGCTTATTCCTTGCTTATTCCTTGCTTATTCCTTGCTTATTCCTTGCTTATTCCTTGCTTATTCCTTGCTTATTCCTTGCTTATTCCTTGCTTATTCCTTGCTTATTTGAACATTTACTCAAATAAACAAAAATCAATTTCAACAAGCAAGCCCTATTTGCATGCGAAAAGCCGGGATAATCTGTCAATTGCATTTGCAGCCAAACACCAGACCGGATCCCGAAAAAAGCAAATTAAATATTTTAACGTTTCTCATGAATACGCTTGCATTAGTAAAATTATTTTTTATTTTATCAGATTCTATGCTCAGACAGGAGCCTGTATACGGAAAAAATTTAATATTTAGATATTATAGATAGGGAGCTTTTCAATGGCCAAGAAGCAAACTTTTGAATCCAAGCTGCATCGTCACGCCAAGGGTGGTGGTGTAAAAGCTTTTAAACTGGTGTATTCGAGCAAATCACCAAAATCAGGTGCATGGAAATTTACTGAGCGTTTTCTGCATGTCCCCCTCGATGAAGATGAAAAGCAAGTATTGGACAATACCATCTCCGAGTTGGAAGCTGAGCAGAAATAATTCATCCATCGAAAAACTTAAAGAGAAATAGAGATCCGCGGAGGACTTGATGTCGAAAGTATGTGCAATATCAGGAAAAAAACCTCAATTCGGGAACAATGTTTCCCATGCCAACAATAAAACAAAGCGACGCTGGATACCCAATATCCAAAAAAAGAGAATTTGGGTTCCGGAAGAAAATCGCTGGGTACGTATTCGTCTATCCACGCGTGCATTACGCACCATTGAAAAAAAGGGATTGATAAAGTACCTGCGTGATGAAGGCTTAAGATTAAAAGACGTGACGGCATAAGCGAATTTTTACAGTTGCAATAAATAAATGGATCGGATTAGATCCGGCTTACAAAGGAGACCCTGATCATGGCAAAAAAAGGCCAGCGTGTCCAGATTAAAATGCAGA
>QQUM01000380.1 GCA_008501545.1 Calditrichota bacterium | reverse complement strand
GAAAGCTGCGCTCACCGCCGTGAGATTTCAGATAATCTGTTTCAAATCCCGGAATGTGCACGCTGTCGTTTAACGGTTCTTTATCGACATCGAGCGGAAATGGCCCGCACAGGTGCCAGGTTTGGATCCATTTTTCGAATGTGATGGGTTGGGACTGAGTTTGAGCGAAGGCTGTAATTGTAAACCACACCAATGAGATCAACACTGCAAAAATTTGATTTTTGGACATAGAGAATGCTCCCTGAATAAATGATATTGGTTGTAAAGTACCTGAAATGGCTTTAACCGAAAATTTTTTCATCCTTGACAGGCGCAATCAAACTAGAGCGAAAGCGTCCCGCTGAGCGTAACGAACTTACTCTTCGGCGGGACGTCTTCGGACCAGGTCTAAATATTATTCAACTATCCCTCTGCTTTTTCTTATGTTGTACTCACGTTAATTTAAGGAAAAAATTGAGAAATCAATAGACTGGAATTTTGAGGATCTACTCAACCATATAGAATAGTATCTGATAGATCAAATCTTGTCAAATAGAAGCTAAGAGCTTGACATATATTTACCGTGCATTGCACGAGAAGGAGTGAAAATTGGAAATACTGTTGTCTTTTGCAGTAAGGCGCCACGCACTTCATTTCAAAGCGAGTGGTACCTTTTGAACAGCAACAAGCGTAACACGGAAAGTGAATGACGCCTGTAGATTGTTGCGGCCGCGCCATTTCAGCGTGTAAACGCCGGGCGCAGCGTGTTTATCAAACAAAAGGTGGACGTGTTGTCCGGTGGAGTTATTAATCGTTAGTTTGACCTGTCAGATTTCAGGAATATATAATCTGCTCAATGCAGGAGTGAAATTTAAAATGATTTCGCAATACCGAACATTCTTCCCTTTCTGTCATACCGCGTTTTCATATCGTATAAAAAGAACAGCTTAAAATCTCCAGATTCTTTCTTATAAATATAATCAAATCCAATAGTGCTCTTCATGGAATTCGAATCTGGTATTTCTGTACCTTCAAGGGATTTATTACCACCGTTATAACCTGTCAGGTTTAGAACTAACAAATATTTTTTATGAATTAAATAGCCGCATGAACCACGATAATGAATTTCATTTCCCATCTCATCGTAATCACCGAAATTTAAGTGCTCCATCTCACTCAGATTCCCTCGAATCCGATACGACACAATTCCTTCAAAATTTAATCGGTTCAAAGACTTACTCACAGCAAATCCCAAATCGACCTTATTGTCTCGTGGCCATAAGTTGGAATCGTCCCCCCAGCGGTTAAAATTGCATGCCAATCGCAATTCAAGTGGCAAATTCAAAACAGGTCGGTATTGCAGCCAAAACCATGGATCACCGTAGTTTTTTCTTCCCCCGCCGTTTACAGCGGCAGCAACACCTGCGGTAACAGCGAAGCTGATGTTGACTGATGCCGTATTTTTTAAATGCACTGTAAAGTATAAATTTAACTCCGTATAATCCGGATTACTGATGGACCTTGGCTTTCCATCAAGAGTATAATGCGCACTGCTTGACAACTTCACAAGCTCAACATTTGCAAAGGCAGAATTTTTTTCATGAATAAAAGACGGACGGCTTGTAATGAAATCGCGGGAATAGATTTGCGGATACACCGTATTAAACAAAAAGAAAATACCACAACAAAGGATAAAGCGGAAATACCCAGCTAGTGTATTGAAGGTTATCATATTATAGCACCCCGATATTAGCGATACTCGAAAATAACAGAATACATGGAATAACGCTCGATATAGGTTCCCTGCGGCGATGAACTGAAATCAAATCGACAAGTGAGCGGAATGCCTGAATTCAGGATTTTAGCGATTGGAATTCTCAAACCGCCTCCCCAGGCCACGCCGGTTTCAAATGTTTTCTTCGGCAGCAGGCCGGGGATGGCTGGCCGGACCGCGTGGTATCCTATCCGCACGAAGACAAGTTGTAATAGATCAATTTCCGCCCCGGTTCCCCATTCCCATTTTTCATTATCAGGTTGTAAGCTTTTTTGATAACTTGCGGCCAATCGTGCACCCCAAAGCGGGTTTGTCAGTTGGGCGTGTTTTCTCGCGGAATGAGCACTGAAGACAAAACCCGCTTGCAAGTGCCGGGGCAGTGGGTCTTTTTGCGATTCAACGATGTATGCAATTCCTTGTCCGACATGACTCAGGCTTGCCGCCAGATTGAGATCGCCCACAAGGCGTTGGTTGCGAAGTATTTCTTTTTTATGAAAGAGCAGGCCCACATCACCAGCAAAACTCGTTGCGGTATTGTAGTATCGGCTAATAATGCGCTTGCCGGTGATGCCAAAATGCAACGTATTCGTCAACTGGTGCGCCCATGTTATTCCATAGACGGTGGCTGTATATCTATCGTCACCAGCACCTTGGCCTGGAGGTAGGTTCTCAAGCGCAAAAAAATCGGCATCGTTGTACTGAATGGCAAATGTATTGGACACATTGTAGCGCCAGGCAGCGGTAAAATAGTGATAGCGGGAATAATCATCGCCGAAGAAGAGTGGATTCTGCTGCGGTGGCCGTCTCGTTAAATGCAGTGCCCCTTGGCTTGCCATGCCTGCTAAACCGGCAGGATTGTTCTTCACACTTTCGACACCACCTGACGAAGCCACCAGCGATTCACCCATGGCCAAATTGCAGGCGCTTGCAGGATGAATGAGAAAATAATCGGTTGCACTTTCTTGGGCATTAATCAGGGATGGAGTGACAAAGAGAAAAAAGATAAATTTTCGCATGCGAGCTTCCTTTCTTGCAAAGAATCAATCGAACTGTCAATATGTTTACCGCACCAACGAAGGTGCCACGCACTTCATCTGTAAGCGTCCGGTGAACACCATATTGTTTTTTTTATTCAGGTAACAATTCGGCGA
>QQUM01000145.1 GCA_008501545.1 Calditrichota bacterium | reverse complement strand
TATCGTCAATTCCTGGGCGGATTCCTCCAATGGATCAACCTTCGAATACGTCGGTTGGTGGGGTGTGAAATCGTTGCCGGAATTGCGTGAAGATGACAACGGTATCGTCGAACAACCGCGAAATTATATCTTTGCAGCGACACAACGCTGGATGAATCCGAAAAATAAAGGCTTAGCCCACGGCATTGACGGCTGGCGTTTGGATGTTGCATTCTGCGTGAAGCACCCATTTTGGAAAGCATGGCGCAAGCATGTAAAATCCATAAATCCGGAAGCCTACTTAACAGCAGAGATTGTAGATAAACCCGAAAAAGTAAAACCCTATATGCAGGGTGATGAATTTGATGCGGAGATGAATTATAATTTCGCTTTCGCCAGTGCAGAATTTTTCTTTGATCCTCCCTCGACACGGATTTCTGCTTCAGAATTCGACGAACGCTTGCGATACCTTCGCAATCTCTATCCAAAAGGCGTAGCCTCCGTAACCCAAAACCTCATGGGCAGCCATGATTCCAACCGAATCGCATCCCTGATCGTCAATCGTGGTATTGGAAAATATGGCGACTGGGGAAAATATTACGAACTCTCCAAAGCCGCGGACAATCCGGATTATAAGGTGCGCAAACCCAATGCCGAAGAGATTGTACTGCAAAAGCTGTTTGTCATTTTTCAGATGACCTATTATGGCGCACCCATGATTTATTACGGTGACGAAGTGGGGATGTGGGGCGCTAATGACCCCGATTGCCGCAAACCGATGATCTGGGATGACCTGGAATATGCTGATGAGGTGAGCAATCCTGACGGCTCAAAACGCAAAGCCGATGCCGTCGAAATCAACAAAGATTTGCTCGCACATTATAAAAAAATGATCGCTGTTCGAAATCAATCTGAAGCATTGAAACAAGGTTCGTTTGAAACGTTGCTGGTTGATGATGCAAACGATGTTTTTGTTTTCGAACGCACCTATGCAAATCAGAGCGTGATCGTCGCTTTAAATAATTCGACCGCGCCAGTAGAAGTGAATATTCCTGAGCTTGCTTCTGCATCATGGGATGATGTGCTCAATAATCAAACTAATTTGCAGTTCAACGAAAATACAAAGTTGACACTCCAACCGAAATGGGCGGCCATTCTGCAATCCGATGAAGAAAAATAAAACCAAAAAGCCGGTGCCAACAGCAGGGGGACAAAAGAAAATTTTGTTTTGGATCGGCATGGTCATGCTTCCTGTGTTATTTTTTGTCGCGCTGGAAATTGGCCTGCAAGTGGGGAATTATGGCGGCGATTTGCCACTCTTTATTCCGGCTTCAAAAGATTATCCGGATTACATGCAAATGAATCCGGATGTGAGCAAACGCTATTTTGTCCGTCAGAAAAAGTCGCCTCGTGCGCCTGTCGATTTTTTTCTCAGGGAAAAACCTGCGAACGGCGTACGGATTTTTATGATGGGTGGCTCCAGCATGGCCGGTTACCCATACAGTTTTAACGTGACGCCATCAAAAATTTTGCAGCGAAGACTGCAAGACCTCTTTCCTGAAAAGCATATCGAAGTCATCAACACCGCGATGATCGCGATAAATTCTTACACACTGCTCGATTTTACCGACGAGATTCTGGCGCAACAACCGGATGCATTGCTGATCTATGCCGGGCATAATGAGTATTACGGTGCCCTGGGTGCCGCATCGACAGAGTCCTTTGGCTCTATTCGCGCATTTGTCAATCTCTCGCTGCGTTTGCGCACGTATAAAACATTTTTGCTGCTGCGGGATGTTATGGGATATCTCGCCACTTCCTTGCAACGCATGTCGACAGGTGGCTCGGTGAACGATCCCAATGCGACGCTGATGGCACGCATGGTGGGTGAGCAGAAGATTCCCTACGGCAGTAGTTTGTATGAACTGGGCAAACTGCAATTTGCCGGAAATTTGCGCGATATTATCGAAAAGGCGCAGGAAAAAAATGTGCCGGTTATTCTCAGCGAATTGGTGAGTAACATTCGCGATCAAAAACCATTTTTACCGTTGCCGGAAGAAGGGGAAGATGCGCAGCAGGTGTTTGCTGAAGCGCGGAAGCTGGAAAAACAAGGTTTGTACGAAAAAGCACGGGAACGCTACGAACGCGCAAAAGATTTGGATGGCTTGCGTTTTCGTGCACCGGAAGAATTTAATACAGTCATTTATGATTTAGCTGAAGCGTATGGATTGCAGGTCGCGCAAAGCAAAGAGACTGTTGCCGATCTCTGTGAAAACGCCCTGGCTGGTGAATGTTATTTTCTCGAACACCTGCACCCGAATATCGATGGATTTTTTGCTCTCAGCGATGCATTCCTGGATGCGGTATTGGAAAGCAAAGTTGTGGCGGATTTCTGGGTTTCTGCGCGGGTGAAACCGTGGCGGGCATTTCGCGAGAATTGGGGTGTGACCGAGCTTGATTTAGCCTACGCAAACTATCGTATTGCTTTTCTGAAAGCCGGCTGGCCATTTAAACCGAATGCCGTTCCCAGCCAACTGCAAATCGATTTTACCGCAACAACGAAAGCGGAATCTCTTGCTGTTCAAACCTGGCAGGACACCAATTACAATCGTGAGCGTGCGCATGTGGATTTAGCCAACTATTATGCGAAAAAAGGTGACTACCTGGCAGCATTTCGCGAGTACCGCGCCCTGGCCTACTTCGCACCACATAACCAAACCGCCTGGGTTAATGCAGCGCAGATGCTGATCGACAACAAATCATTCGATGATGCGATTTATTATCTGTATCAGGCATTAAAATGCGGTGAGTCGGCCTTTTCTGAAAAATGGCTCGGGCAAATTTATCTCATGAAAAATCAAAATCGTCGTGCATTGGGATTTTTAGAAAAAGCTGCGCAAAAAATGCCGGATGATTCACAGCTTC
>QQUM01000442.1 GCA_008501545.1 Calditrichota bacterium | reverse complement strand
GAGTTGGTGACGAGGTTAAAGTGCTCGAAACCGGAGAAGGGCCGATACTGTGAAACGGTGAATTAAACAGTTTACCATTCGTTACCGGGAATGAAAAACATCCTCATTCTTTTCATGTTGATTTTGTGCATAAATGAATCGTTTGCCATTGGTTCCCCAATTTCCAATCGATTTCAGCCTTCCTCTAAAAAAAGCAAATTCCAACAAATGCACAGAATTATACATGTCCTACTTTGTGCAAAATCTCTTGTTTATGCCCTGAATTGTTCTTCCTGCCAGACCACTATAACTTATTTCAAAATTAAATATGTAAAAGTAATTCACAAAACAGGCTCAATTTCTAAACAAAACACGCAATTTTTCTCACTTTTTTAGGTTTTGGCACAACCATTGTTAAAGTTCGATCAAATTTTTCTGCAAACATAAATTCACGTTGTGTGAAAACTCATACAAACCAAACCTACCAAGTTTTTTACATGACACTTAAATCGTATCGAATGCTTGCAGGGAAATGGTGAATAACTTTTAATTTTTTTTGAGATGGAGGACAAGTAATGGAAAAGAATAAAATCATGCAAACAGGGCTTTTCACTATTTTGATTTCCCTCGCTTTTGCCATGAATGTCTGCGCGCAGGTGAGTCTGGGAGCGGACGTGGTTTCTCGTTATGTCTGGCGTGGTACCGATTTTGGCAATGCGGCTGCAGTTCAACCAGCTTTGAGTTTTGCAAAAGGTGGTTTTGAAGTCGGTGCATGGGGAAGCTTTGCAGTTGATGATGGCAGTGCAAACGAAAACGACCTTTATATCAGCTATAGTTCAGGCCCTGTAACTGTTATGGTAACCGACTATTATTTTCCCGGCTATACTGGAAATGATTTTTTCGGATATTATAAAGTCTCTCTTGAGGCAGGAGAAGTTGGCCCTCACATTATTGAATTGGGTGGATCGTATGAAACCGGCCCATTGTCTGTAAGCGCATTCTATAATCTCCTGGGCGACAAAACGGCTGATGATAGCGGATCATTCTATCTTGAACTTGGCTACACACCTTCTTACAGCGTGGAAGGCGTGGAATTGAGCCTCTTTGCCGGTGCAGGAAATGGTTTTTACACACTGGAGGCTTTTGATGAAGATGATGTTTTTGGTGTCGTAAATCTTGGGATAAGTGCAAGCAAAGAAAGCATATCCGCTTCTTATATTATCAATCCTAATCAAGAAACATCCTTCTTGGTTTTTGGATACAGTTTCTAATCATTAAAAAATAATTTGAGTTCAATCTAAACAATTAATTGCTCCTTCACAGTGGCTTTGAGAGGACCACTGTGAAGGTAAAATATATAACCAGAATGGAGTGACGATAATGAAAAAATTTATATTCGTCTTGTTAATTTTGGCAAGCTTAACGACGGCCTTAAGCGCGCAGGAAATGGCATCAGATTCTACCGCGACAGTTGATTACGCCGCGGCAATTACCAAAGCGAGCGAAGATTTACAAACCAACATGAACATCATTTGGACCTGCATCGCTGCATTTCTCGTATTTTTCATGCAGGCCGGATTCGCAATGGTTGAATCAGGATTTACCCGTGCAAAAAGTGCTGTGAATATCATGATGAAAAACATGATGGATTTTTCTATTGGTACACTGGCCTTTTTCTTTTTAGGCTTCGGTTTAATGTTCGGTGCAACCAATGGATTTTTCGGAACGACCGACTTTATGCTTTCAGGGACCGATGTTGCAGGCAAAGACTGGAACTGGACATTTTTGATTTTCCAGACTGTTTTCGCCGGGACGGCCGCTACGATCGTTTCCGGTGCTATGGCAGAGCGGACAAAATTCGTCGGTTACCTGAGCTACAGCCTTTTTATTTGTTTGTTGATATATCCTGTGTTCGGTTCATGGGCATGGGGCTCTCTCCTAAACGGTGACGGCTGGTTGGAAGGGATTGGATTTGTCGATTTTGCCGGTTCTACTGTCGTCCACAGTGTCGGTGGCTGGCTGGCCCTTGCCGGTGCGATCGTCGTCGGTCCGCGTATCGGGAAATACAGTCCAGATGGTAAAGCACGCGCCATTCCGGGTCACAATATTCCGATCGCATCACTTGGTGTTTTCATTCTCTGGTTCGGCTGGTTCGGGTTCAATCCGGGGTCCACAACCTTCGGCGATGGTGACATCGGCCGTATCGCAGTGACAACCAATCTTGCAGCAGCAGCCGGCGCAATTGCTGCGATGATCACTTCATGGATTATGAGTAAAAAACCGGAAGGCGGGATGACATTGAACGGTGCGCTGGCCGGTCTGGTCGCAATCACTGCAGGTTGTGCTAATTTATCCCCGGTTGGTTCGATTATCCTTGGTTTGATGGCCGGTGTTGTCGTTGTGCTCAGTGTTGTCTTCATTGATCACGTTTTAAAAATTGATGATCCTGTGGGTGCGATCAGCGTTCACGGTGTCTGTGGCGCACTCGGAACACTTGGTGTCGGCCTGTTTGCAGTCGATGGTGGTTTGTTTTATGGCGGCGGCTTCAAGCTGTTGGGTATCCAGGCAGTCGGTGTACTTGCCGGCTTTGCATGGGCTTTCGGTGTCGGTCTGATTCTCTTTTTCGCCATCAAGTACACTGTTGGATTGCGTGTCGCAGAAGAGGAAGAAGTACTCGGCCTGGATATCGGCGAACATGGAAACGAAGCCTACAGTGGTTTCTCTACTTTCACAACTTTTTAATTTTGTTGAATAAAGGAGATAATATAAAATGAGATTAGTCGTTGCGTATATTAAACCAGAGCGTTTGCCCGCAGTAAAGCAATCCCTCTTTGAAGCAAAGGTTTTCAAGATTTCCATCATGAGCGAGATGGGATGTGGCGAAGAACACGGTTATCACGAAGAATTTCGTGGTACCGGCATGGA
>QQUM01000696.1 GCA_008501545.1 Calditrichota bacterium | reverse complement strand
TGCATCGCACAAGTACGATGCACCCTAAATTCTTTATAATTCGTCAATTATTTCATTCAACACAGCACTTGGGCGAAATGCCGCTTCTGCCAAACTATCATCCGGCATAAAATACCCACCGATATCGACAGGTTCGCCCTGGGCAGCCAATAATTCCTGCGTGATTTTCTCCTCATTATTTTCCAACTCAGCCGCTATTTTTGCAAAACGCTCCTGCATGGCTGTGTCTTTATTCTGTGCTGCCAGCGTCTGAGCCCAGTACATTGTTAGATAAAACGTGCTGCCACGGTTATCGATTTCGTTCACTTTGCGCGAAGGCGCTTTGGCGTTCTCAAGATATTTACTTATCGCTGCGTCCAGTGTATCCGCCAGGAGTGTTGCTTTTTCGTTTTTGGTTTGCTCTGCAATGAGTTCAAACGATGGCACGAGGGCACAATATTCGCCAAGGGAATCCCAGCGTAAATGGCCTTCTTTGAGCAGCTGTTGCACGTGCTTCGGTGCAGAACCACCGGCGCCGGTCTCGAACAAACCACCACCGTTCAACAACGGCACGATAGACAGCATGCGGGCGCTTGTGCCTAACTCAAGAATTGGAAAAAGGTCTGTAAGATAATCCCGTAAAACATTACCGGTTACAGCAATTGTGTCCTCGCCGCGGCGAATTCTTTCCAAAGAAAAACGCATTGCATCAACCGGCGGCATTATTCGAATGTCCAATCCACTCGTATCATGATCTGTCAGGTAGTCATTGACTTTTTTAATAATCTCAGCATCATGACCGCGGTTTTCATCCAGCCAGAAAACGGCAGGTGAGCCGGTAGCGCGTGCTCTAACGACAGCTAATCGAACCCAATCGCGAATGGCGACATCTTTTGTCTGGCACATTCTGAAAATATCACCGCGTTCCACGGTCTGTTGTAAAAGCGTTGCGCCTGATTCATCAACAACGCGGATTAAACCGTTACTGGCCGCTTCAAAAGTTTTGTCGTGAGAACCATATTCTTCCGCTTTTTTCGCCATAAGGCCAACATTTGCAACATTGCCCATCGTCGATGGATCGAACTGACCGTATTTTTTCGCATTCTCAAGGATTTCACCATACATCGTCGCATAACTGCGATCTGGGACCATGGCGATAGTGTCTTGTAATTCATCATCGTTGTTCCACATTTTCCCGCCATCACGCACGACATTCGGCATCGAAGCATCGATAATGACATTGTTTGGCACATGCAGATTTGTGATGCCTTTGCGGGAGTCGACCATTGCGAGTGCGGGTTGTTTCTTATAAACAACTGCGATATCCGCTTCGATTTCCACCTTTTTATCGGCTGGCAGGCGATCGATTTTCTCGAGAACATCGGCAAGGCCATTGTTGACATTGGCACCAATTTCTTTTAGCAGATCAGCATGTTTTTCAAGAGCTTCCGCATAATACACCGAGACGCAATGACCAAACATGATCGGGTCGGAGACTTTCATCATCGTTGCTTTCAAGTGCAGTGATAACAATACATTTTCTTTTTTCGCCTCGTCAATTTGATCTGCGTAAAATTTACGTAAAGCAGTCACATTCATCACAGATGCATCGATGACTTCATTTTCGATTAGCGCAAGATTTTCTTTCAGAATGCTCGTATTGCCATCATGATCCACAAATTCAATTTTTACATTGGTTGCCTTTTTTACGGTAGTTGATTTTTCGCTTCCGTAGTAATCCCCTTCTGTCATGTGTGCTACGCGTGCTTTGGAACCTGAAGCGGGCCACTCTTTCATCATTCGATGCGGATTTTTCTGTGCGAATTTTTTCACAGAAGTCGCTGGACGCCGGTCAGAATTTCCTTCGCGAAGCACTGGGTTAACGGCGGAACCCAACACTTTGGCATAGCGTACCTGCACTGCTTTTTCAGCATCGGTTTTTGGTTCTTCAGGATAATCCGGAATATCGTACCCTTTTTCCTGCAATTCTTTTATTGCAGCCTGCAGCTGTGGAATAGAAGCACTGATGTTTGGCAACTTGATAATATTGGCATTGGGATTTTTTGCCAGCTCGCCGAGAAGGGTTAAATGATCAGCAATTTTTTGTTCTTCGGTCAGTTTATCAGGGAAGTTGGCTATGATGCGGCCGGCAAGTGAAATATCACTGGTTTCAATTTCAATGCCGGATCCATTTGTAAAAGATTCAACAACAGGGAGCAAAGCATAAGATGCAAGAAACGGGGCTTCGTCGGTTTTCGTCCAGGTAATTTTTGCTGTTGCCATGCGCTATCCTTTATTTTTCTCGTTATACATCGTGAATAATATCGTTAAAGATAGTGCATATTTTTGAGCAAGTCAATTTTATCTTTGGTAACAAGTCCCAGGATCAAATAAACCAAAAAAAAGGGCCTGTAAAAAAATTCACAGGCCCTTTTAAAATCAAACGAATTTATCAATTCATCTTTTGGTACTCTTCATAGAGATTTAAAACTGAGGGAACATATTTCCTCGTTTCAGCCCAAAGAATACCGTCAGCACGATTGCTTCGCACCCACTGTGCTGCCTTGCGTTCTCCACCATTGTATGCTGCCAGACCGCCATCGACGTCGTACGAGCTGATCATTGAGGAGAGATAACGGCAACCAAGGCGAATATTATAGACCGGATTGGTGAGGATATCGTCCGGACCTGTCCATGTGATGTTTTCCAGTTTGGCAACGTACATTCCGGTTAACGGCATGATTTGCATCAAACCGATAGCACCGACATGCGATCTCACTTCCGGATCCCAGCTCCTGTTGCTCTCATGGGTGATCGTTGCACAAATTAAATCGACATCCAGGTTTTCGTACATCACGCTCATCATATGAATCTCATTGGCAATATCATACTTCATGTCAACATCCATCTCCGGATTATACCGTTCAAC
>QQUM01000472.1 GCA_008501545.1 Calditrichota bacterium | reverse complement strand
GCCAATGCACGCTGAATTGATTGCAGTGGCGAGTGACGAATCGAACAGGGTGAAGTTTCTGAAAGAGCTTAAGAAAAGAAAAATCAGCTTAACCGAAAGACAAAAAAATCGCGTAAATAAACATATTAAAAAAATAGAAGAAAGCTAATGGCAGAACCCTTTAAAGAACTCTTCAATCAAGAATTTGTGAATGATTTGGCGGATGCTGTTAAACAACAGTATAAAGCGTTTGATGCAGTGGAATTCAAAGCCTGTGTTCTGGATAGAGAATGGCCGGCTCGTGAACTCAAACAACGCATGCGCCACATTTCCTCATCCTTACAAGACTTTTTACCAAACGACTATGGTCAGTCGCTGGAAATTCTCAAAAAGACGTCCCAAGCCTTTTCCGGATTAGCCCATATTGTTTTTGCTGATTTTGTTGAAATTTATGGTCTGGATCATTTCTCGGCGTCAGTTGAGGCATTGGCGCTGTTTACTCAAAATTCCAGCGCAGAATTTGCGGTGCGACCATTTATAAAAAAATATCCGGTAAAAATGATGCAGCAAATGGAGAAGTGGGCTGTTTCGGACAATGAACACCTGCGCCGTCTGGCGAGTGAAGGCTGTCGTCCACGTCTGCCCTGGGCGATGGCGCTGCCACAATTTAAAAAGGATCCCTTACCCGTACTTGAAATTCTTGGGCTGCTAAAAAATGATCCAAGTGAGTATGTGCGTAAATCTGTGGCCAACAATCTGAATGATATCTCAAAAGATAATCCTGAAATTGTCTTAGGTAGGGCAAAAAAATGGCTTGGAAAAAGTAAAGAAACGGATTGGATTGTGAAACATGGTTGTCGCACTTTGTTGCGTGCAGGTAATACGGGGGCTCTGCTTCTCTTAGGTTACGAAGAACCCGCCAACATCCGGATTTCTGCGTTAAACGTCACCCCCGTTATCAAGATGGGGGAAACAATCGAATTCAGTTTTTCTGTGACAGCCGAAGAAGGAATGCTGGGTAAATTGCGACTTGAGTACATCATCGATTTTATGAAAGCGAATGGAAAGACATCTCCAAAGATTTTTAAAATATCCGAAGGAGATTTTGAATCTGAAAAACGAGATATTGTAAAAAACCACTCTTTTCGACCGATAACAACCCGTAAATATTACCCGGGAACACATGGATTAAAAATCATCGTGAATGGGGTACAAAAAGCAGAAGCGGCCTTCGATGTGAAAAATATCTCCTGAGTTTTGCGTTTAAATAAGGATTGCAAGGGCCGTCTGGGGCATAATCCTGACAAGCCAATACTTTAGTTCAGCAAGTTTTCCCCTGCCCTCAGCTACTCACCGTTGTCGCTGCAATTGCCGGAACGATCGTTGCGGCCATGATAGCTGCTTGCATTGCTTGAATAGCCTCAGCCGCCGCTTTTCCTGTTGCTTCGCCGTCCGTAATTGCCTTAATACGCACCTTGCGTGATTTTAATTCTTTTTTATCAAAATTTGTTTTTAGTAAATTTGTATTGGCAGCAAGAGAAATGAGCACAACCGTGCGCGGATCCACATCCTGTTTTTCCGTAAAGATCGCCTGTTGCAACCTTTCCTTAATTTCCCGTTCTGGCTCCGGATTGAGTTCAGGGTATATTTTTCGTGTAAAAATGAGTAAAATTTGGTCTTCGTCTGCACGCAAAATACCACGTTTGCATAATTGTCCTGCCACTCTGTGTTTTAAATTTCGCATATTGGAAAACCGGGATACCCATGTTGCCAATGCGGCACGTCTTTTCGCAGAGCGCATTTTTAACAGGCATTCGTCGATAAGCGGATCACCATAAGGCGTACTATCGATGACATCCACAAGTTTTCGGCGTCGGTTGTCTTCAACAGCAATACGTTGTGACAGGAGGAGTTCTGCAATGATGGCTCCGGAAATGGCGAAGGTATACATTGTTCCGGAGGCAATCGTGCCTTCGTTATCACGCAGTGCGAGAAGCATAATTTCTTCGTACAGGTACAGTTTATCCATTTTGTAATTCCTTTCACTTATGATTGATTGCCTTATTCATCACTGTGCATGCTGTATTCTGAGTAAATAACCTAACAATTGACGCATTTTTATCAAGAATTTCAATATATTGCCACAGCGTGTTAACACGTTTACTGCGAATTTATTCAAAATGACGGTAATTTTTAAATAACAGCTTGTTTTTTAAAATTCATTTGATAATTTTATATTATACATAATAATTCTAAATCAAACCGGATAGAAACTAACATGCGGACAACAAACGTTAACCCGAAGCGTGGTTACGGTTTGTTGATTTTTCTCCTTGCACTGCTACTTAAGACAAACACCCTCTCCGCACAAGATTCTTGTTCAACCTATCAGTATAATTTTCCTCACCCCGGATTACGCGTTTTCAGTGATACAACGCTCTGGCAAAACTGGCATCGAAGTGTTGAATTCGAATTGAATGATTTCCCCGAAGAGGGTTATTTCCACGTTCAAGTATACGTAAATTACAATAGCGAAAACCGGCAACGGAATGAGAGTCTTTATATTCTCGTTGAAAACAGCCGGATTCGTTATCCACAAAATCCGAATATTTCAAGTGAAACAGATTCTGCAGCATACCTCATTGTAACTGACGATCCGACCGCACATTTTGACGAATTTAAAGTCCGGGAAGCCGGCATTTTCTATTTTGAAAAAGGGTATAATGTAGTACAAATCAACCACTATAAAAAAATCGTAGAGCAATTTCCGCAATTTGTGCACTACTACCCCAATTACGATTCTTTAACACCGGGAGTCAATAGCGGCAGATTACTCGGTGGCTTTTCGTCCGGTGAAAGCGTCGAGTGTTTTATAATTGCTTTGGTTCCCGTCAATTGTGGTGAAGATTTGCAGCTGCAAACAACGACACAATTTTCG
>QQUM01000085.1 GCA_008501545.1 Calditrichota bacterium | reverse complement strand
GCCAATGGCCGGTTTAAAATTACCAATATCCCTGCTGGTTCCTATAATCTCTTAACAAGTTACATCGGATACAAAACGAATAAAACCCTGATGGAACTACATCCCGGCGAAGAAAAAAATATAACCATTCAGCTTGATCCTGACGTCCTCGACTATGAAAGTATAGTAGTTACCGGTACGCGTAAGCCAATCTCGAAGCGCGAAACCAGTATTGCAATAACGACTTTAAATTTACAAGAAATATCAGAAAGAAGACCGCAAAACACTGCAGATGCATTCAAGGCTATCCCGGGATTTTATGTTGAAAGCTCTGGGGGTGAAGGCGGAAATAATTTATTTTCGCGGGGTATGCCATCTGATGGCAGCTACCGATATATTTCATTGCAGGAAGATGGTTTTCCTGTTTTCGAAGACTGCGAATTAATGTTCGCCAACGCGGATATCTTTATGCGACTTGATGAGACACTCGATCACATTGAAGGACTTCGTGGCGGCACCGGTTCGATTTATGCCAGCAATGCGCCGGGAGGTATAATCAATTTTATCAGTAAAGTCGGTGGTGCGGAAACGAGAGGAATAATTAAAACTACTGTGGGGGATTACCAGCTCTTCCGTACAGATATCAATATCGGCGGTTCGTTGTCAGAAAAATGGCGCTACAATTTGGGCGGATTTTATCGATATGATGAAGGCATACGTCCCACAGGATTTCCGGCAAATCGCGGTGGGCAGATCAAATTTAATTTAACACGTTTGATGAAACACGGGACAATTCGACTTTACGCGAAATTCCTGGACGATCGAAATGTCTTTTATCAGCCGATTCCTTTGCAGGATAAAGATAATCCACGTGCTATCCCCGGTTTTGATCCCAACTATGGTACACTGACTTCATCAGATGCAAATTATTTAAGCCTTATGACACCACATGGTGAACAATTTGTTGAATATCTCGACGAAGGCATGCATCCAGATCTGAAGATGATTGGTGGGGAAATAAACTATTCAGTGAACGACCGTGTTTTAGTAAAAAATGCTTTTCGTTACACAAGAATTAACCAGAAATTTAATGCAATTTTCTCATTGGATGATCCATTTTTTGCAACAACATTCGCTGATTCCATCGTTAAATTTGAGAACTGGATTTATCGCTACACCCATTCGCAAACACCCATCACACGTCCTGAACAGATGAATCAAAATGGTCTGCTTATCGAAGCTGGATGGTGGTCTGTATCAATGCCAATGTTTAACTTTGCCAACAGTGCCGAAATAAATATGAAGTTCGGTAAACATAATTTATTAGCATCGTATTACGTGAGTGATTATTCGACCCAGCCCACCTGGTTTTGGCAAAATATTCTATTGGATGTGACAAATCAGCCCAAACTACTTGATTTAGTGGATCTTGCAGATAATACAAACTTCACGTACAATGGTTTTTCTCGTATTGGTAGTTATCATCTGAATTTTAAAATGGATGGACTCGTCAATTCCATTCATTTAGTAGATGATTACAAATTCTCGGATCGATTAAATGCGGATGTGGGTGTACGTTTTGAAAAGGGAAATTATAAGGGGTATGTTGAAAATAATTATACAGAAAATCGATTCGATGAACATGGAGAATTAATTATTGATTCGCGGGGTTCACCTGCAGTTTTTGGTTATGATATGGGTGATTCAACAACCCTTGCCGACGATAACGTAATATATGGCGATGGAACTGTTCGACAATTCGCCTACACTTACAATCAAATGGCATTCTCAAGCGGATTCAATTTCATTATCGATAAAAAACTTGCTGCATTTGCACGCTTTAGCAGGGGATTCCGATCACCCGATGATCAACATTTCGTTACATTTGCGCCCGGCTCTTATCGGTTGGAGCATATTAATCAACTTGAGGGTGGCTTAAAATTCGCTTCTCATTCATTCGCTATTTTTAGTACCCTGTTCTTAAGTTCATTTCAGAATCTGCCTTTCGCCGATGAAGTTGTCGATGCAGAAACAGGGAAACTCATCAGGGCGTTTCGTTTTGCAGATAGTCGAACTATTGGATTAGAAGTCGAAGCAGTTGCACAGTTTAATAAGTTGGGTGTTGATCTCACTGCAACTATCCAGGATCCACGCTATCTTAATTATGAATTTGTTGGCCGAAATGAAGATTATACTAAAAACAGGGTGCGTCGTATCCCGGGATTATTTTTCGAACTGCGACCATCCTATTCGATAAATATGTTTAAATTTTTCATAAATATTCGGTACATTGGAGAACGTTACACAGATGATGCGAATAAAGGAATTTTACCAGCCTACACATCGTACAATGCAGGTGTTGCCTCAGAAGTAGGAAATTTCACATTCATGCTGACCGGCTCAAATTTGACAAATACCATCGGTTTGACGGAAGGTAATCCACGTGTTGACAATACATTGGATCCCAATAATTATTTCTTTATGGCCAGACCCATACTTGGTCGGGCATTTGTTTTTTCAACGAAATATGCTTTTTGAATCAAATAAATCATGAGAATACTGTTTTGAAAATAGATGAATTAATCAACGATGAATCCTTTCAAAGGTGGCTTTCCGGGAATGCATCCGATGCCGAAAAACAAAAATGGGATGACTGGTTAAAGCTGGAAAACCAGAATCAGAAAATTTATCGTGCTGCAAAGAATGTATGGACTGCTGCGCAATTTCATCCGGCTCCCGCTCCTAACGTCGATGACGAATTGATTCGATTGCAAAATCGTTTAGGTTTAGATTCAAATCAAGCTGCTATTTTACACATTCCATCAAATGTGGAAAATAAATCAGGTGGAATCAAGTCTAAATCCTTCAATTGGTTGCATGC
This sequence comes from Calditrichota bacterium, assembly GCA_008501545.1. Classification (GTDB taxonomy): domain Bacteria; phylum Zhuqueibacterota; class Zhuqueibacteria; order Zhuqueibacterales; family Geothermadaptataceae; genus Bioreactorimicrobium. The sequence continues at coordinate 58 of QQUM01000085.1, read as the reverse complement.
AGCAGCCATTGCAGCCGGATTTATTTTAGCAATTATTTCCTATCAACTGTTCACTTCT
>QQUM01000756.1 GCA_008501545.1 Calditrichota bacterium | reverse complement strand
ATGATCATATCCCTGCCGTTCGATTCGAGCAGTCCTTCCCAATAAGCGAATAAACACGCCACCTAAACGCGTCGCGATCAAAAACAGAATTTTCTTTTTTACGCTGGCCATGCTATCTCTGCGATTCGTTGAGCAACCCGGCGGGATGCCCCCGGTTCACCCAATTTTGCCCGTACGACGGTTAATTTATCTGACACTTTTTGTGCACGCTCCGGTTCAGTCAGCATTGATTTAATGTAGGGAGCAACATGCTGTGACCGAAAATCGTCCTGTACAAATTCCGGAACAACTGTTTCGCCGGCAACAATATTGACAAGTCCAATATTTTCTAACTTAACCAGACGTTTTCCTATAGCATATGTTAAAGGGGAAACCCGATACACAATCGCCATCGGCGTTGAAAAACATCCCGTTTCCAGTGTCGCCGTACCAGAAGCAACAATACATGCTTTACTATAGTTCATAATTGAATAGGTCGCATTTTGCACAAGTTTATAGTTTTGCACAGGAGCCTGTTCAAGATAATCCTCATATAAATCTGTATTTAAATTGGGAGACTGTGCAATGAGAACCTGGAGATTGTCGATTTGCGATTCAAGAAGTTGTGCAGTTTTCAACATTTCCGGTAACAGGCGTGAGACCTCTTGTTGCCTGCTGCCCGGTAAAAGAGCGAGCAATTGTTTATCGGCATCAATGTTGTATTTCTGATAAAACCGTTCTTTGCTCATTTCAGCTGATAAAACTTCAAGCAAGGGGTGGCCAACAAATGTCGTTGGTAAGCCAGCTTCTTCAAAAAGTGGGACTTCAAAAGGAAAGACGACTGCAAGATGGCGCAATAGCTTCGCCATTTGCGCAATTCGACTTTTATGCCAGGCCCATACTTGTGGTGCAATATACCAAAAAACGGGAATATCATACTTTCTCAAAATTTTAGCCAAACGCAGATTAAAGCCCGGATAATCGATAAGCAAAGCACACGCTGGTTTGCGTCTCGCAATTTCTTTTTCCAAATGCCGAAACACTCTCCGCAGAAACGGTAGGTGGCGGATTACTTCAGTAAATCCGATTATTGCCATCTGGTTAATATCGTACAACTGCTCCTGGCCTTCCCTGGCCATACGTTGCCCACCGATGCCAAAAGCATCGACATCAGGATGCTGTGCACGCAACGCTCTAAGGACATTTGAACCATGCAAGTCCCCTGATACTTCGCCGGCAACGAAAAGTATGGTGTTGTTTCTCATATTCTTCACAGGTTCACATTTGATTTTTGGCAATGATATCAGTGATTTCGCTGGCAATTTTCAGTGCTCGACTTCCGTCCAGAGCTGTTACATGCGGGGTTGAATTTTGCAATATAGCGTCAACAAATGTCTGTAACTCCATTTGCAAAGCATTGCCCTCGGGGGCAGAAAGCCGCTCGTACTGAATATGGCGTGTTTTCTCTCCTGCTAAAGTTCCCATAATCATCGCTGAACTTTCCGGGGAGATATTCGAGTCGGAAACAAGGTTGAAACGCTCCGTGATGCCTTGCACAAAATCGATCGAAATGTAGCTGTCGCGTTCAAAAAGACGCATTTTCCGCATTTGTTTTTGGCTTATACGACTTGCGGTTACATTCGCGACGCAACCATTTTCAAAAGTTATTCTGGCGTTGGCGATATCCACTTCTGATGAAATAACAGCAACGCCATTGGCATCAATTTTCTTTACAGGGCTTTCCACAAGACTCAAAATAATATCGATATCATGAATCATCAAATCGAGCACGACGGCAACATCGGTACCACGAGGATTAAATGTAGAGAGTCGATGTGATTCAATAAATTTAGGCGCAACCTCCACAGTGCCCAATGCACGCATGGCCTGATTGAAACGTTCAATATGCCCGACCTGGATGATCACCCCGTTCTCCTCAGCACGTTGCATTATCGACTTTGCCTGCTCAATAGTTGTCGTAATGGGTTTTTCGATGAAAAGATGTTTGCCAGCCATCAATGCTTCATTCGCAGCATCAAAATGATAGGTTGTTGGCACGACTATATTAACAGCATCTACTGCATCGAGCATGCTTTTATAGCTAGAAAACACTGTACAGCCTGCTTCCTCTGCGACTTCAAATGCCCGATTTTGATTTACATCATATATGCCTGCCAATTCCGTATTTTCGACTTGATTGTACAGAATTGTATGCAAGCGGCCAAGATGTCCTGTACCCAGAACACCCACTTTAAGTTTTTTCATTTATGACTCCAGGAAGGCGAGAGACTTTGCTTCGTTTGCCACTTCAAGTTAAGGAAATCTTGTTTATAAGCGCTAAATATACACCTTCAATCGGCCACACGCAACTTCTTTGTAACACCCTTATTTTTATTAAAATCGGCAAAAAAAAGCCCGGCAACTTAACGCTGTCGGGCTAATTTATTTGCTTGCAAAGTTTTACAACTCGTTTATCTCCACATTGCCACCGGAGGTTCTTAAGTAGAGCTCAGGTCCACCTCCATTGATTTTGGCATCCAGCGTATTACGCTTTATTGTCCCCCGCACTGTTACTGGAAACTCTGTACGGACCCGACCACCACTTGTGTGTGCATCAACATCAACTTTGATATTGCGGGCAAGATAAACGATGACACTGCCACCGGAGGTAGACAATCTGCAATCATCCTGTGGTTGTTCCGCAATTTTTGCACGAACGGAACCACCGGAGGTAGAAGCATCGATAGCGCCATAAACTTCATCCACATGAATACTCCCGCCGGAAGTACGGGCATACACTGAACCTTTGGCACGGTCGATAGAAATAGAGCCACCCGATGTCTTGGCATTGACCTCACCTGCAACGTCACCAATCGATATGCTTCCACCGGACGTACGAATTTGCGCATTCCCTTCACAATCATCAAGTGTGATACTAC
>QQUM01000317.1 GCA_008501545.1 Calditrichota bacterium | reverse complement strand
TTTTTGTCGCAATTGAGCCTGCAAAATCATCTGTTTTGCAACAATAAACAGCTTACAAAACGGATTTTTGCCGAACTTGATATCCCGCACCCAAAGAGTCTTGTTTTTCGGGATTTACACCGTGATCAAGAGCGGATCCGGCTTTTTTGGCAGGCAGGTGTGACCTATGTTTGTAAACCGCTAAACGGAACTGAGGGCGAAGGCGTTGGCATGTACATAAAATCGATGGACGATCTGGATAAGTACTGGCAGCAATGGAGTCGGATTGATGACTGTTTTTTGCTGGAAGAGCAAATTGAAGGGCAGGATGTGCGTATGCAGGTCGTCGGCGGAAGATTGCTCGCTGCCTGCATTCGCGAGCCGGCATTTGTCGTCGGTGATGGTGATAGCAGTATTGATGAGTTGATATCTGCGCGACGTAAAATAATGCAAAAACAAAATCCCGCGAATCGTCTTGATGTGGATGCCATTACACTGCGTTTATTGCAAAAGCAAAATCTGCATCTGCAAGCCGTGCCAGAATTGCAGCATAAAGTACAGTTGAAGTATGTCGCCAATATGAGTCAGGGGGCAATCGCCACAGATGTCACCGAGGAGATAGCGCCTGTTTTTCACGAATGGATAAACCGATTCTCGCAGAAAACCGGTATGCGTCTTTTCGCATTTGATGCCCTTGCAATGGACCACCGCAGCGGGCAGCCTGGCACCGCGTTCGCACTGGAAATAAATCCGTTGCCCGAATGGATGCATCACACATTCTCGGAAAAACGGCAGCATGATGTTGCAGGGGCGATTTTACGGAATCTGTTCGGGATACAGTAATATCGTATCTTTGATATTTGAACTTATGTTTTTCCTTGCACGCTGCAATTCGATGTTTGATGCTTAGCAGGGAAATTCTTATGCAAGAAAAAATACTTCCAGATAAAACTTTTAAACAACCCTTCTCGTCTTATTTTTGCTTTTGATCGAAGCGAAAATCAGATGGAGAGAACAACCCTTTCTCTTAAGTGAAACCAGGCTAATGACCGACATTCAACTTATCGAAAACTTCTTAAACGGCGATGTGAACGCCTTCAATACACTCGTCTGGCGGTGGCAAAAACCTATTTTCAATTTTACCTTGAAATATTTGAACAATGTTGAAGATGCCAAAGACATCACCCAACGTACTTTTATCAAAGTACATGGCAGTCTGGATAAGCTGAAAGAGAAAGAGAAATTTTCTTCCTGGATATACCAGATCGCCTTGAATCAGTGCCGTGATGAAACGAAAAGAAAGAAAAACAAAAATAATTACAGTTTTGAAGAAATGAGAGAAAACATAGGATTTGACATATCAAACGAAGCGGATGAATCCGGTATGGCTGAACACAATCCCACGCGTAAGTTGCACCGTAATGAATTGAACGGGATTTTGTCATCGGCGCTGGCGGAAATCCCGCAGGAACAAAAAGAAATTGTTCTTATGAAGGAATATCAGGGGCTTAAATTTATTGAAATTGCCGACGTTCTCGGTTTGCCGGTGAACACGGTGAAATCGCGGATGTATTACGGTTTGAAAGCATTACGCAAGCAATTGGAAAAATGGAACCTTGATAAGGAGATGCTGCAATATGAAATGTAATGATACAAAATTGCTCCTTATGGATTATCTATACGAGGAATTAGACGATGCGTCCAAACGTGATCTGGAGCAGCATTTGAAAACATGCGCAGACTGCGCAGCAGAGTCAAAGTCGCTGCAGGAAACGCACAAACTTTTTGCAACCTTGCCTGAAATCGAACCTGAAGAGCGGTTGATATTCAGTGAGAATCCCAGAAAATCATGGTTGAAAAACCTGCGTTTTTCATTGCCGCAGTTGTCGTTTGCCCGACTCGGCTACGCTGCAGGATTGGCTTTTCTGATTCTGGTTGCTGTTGCATCGCTTGCCAATATGGAAGTGAAATATGATCAGCAGGGTTTTGCATTGCGCATGAGTCTATTCCCGCAGAAAACACAGGCGATAACGCCGGAAATGCAAGAGGTTTTCGTCGCGAAGTTGCGTGAAGAAAATCAGGCTGTTTTAGCGTCATACCTGGAGCAGGAACGCCTGCTAAATGAGAAAAAACTGGAAACGATGATGGTGTCCTATAAACAACAATTGGACCGGCAACGCCAGTATGACATGCAATTGATCGGACGTGGTCTGGATGCGGTGCGCGAGTCGCAGAATTCACAGTATCAGAAGTTAATGCGTGACGTGAATTTTCAACGGAAATAAACCTGAGGACGTGACTTACATGAAACATGGTTTGATACGTTTTTCGATATTCATATTTTCGGTCATTTGTTTGCAAGCCTGGTCGCCAGATGCTGTTTTGAGCCAACAGAAGTCTGCGCGTTTGAATATTCCGATGATGGACAAAGACCTCGACATCATGGAGTCCATCCTCGATAAACTGGTTTCTGTGGATGATTATCGTCGAATTCATTTAACCCACAATTCTACACGCGGAATTTTTATTCCCAGCTACGGCGTGATTTTTACAATACCAGCGCAAAACCGGGCGTTCGATTTGCTTATGGAGAATTTTCGTGCTTTCCAACCAGAAGATCAACTGGCGCTTATACAGCACGGAAAAATTCGAAAATCCTCAATACGCAAATCAAATCAACAGATCCAGGACGAAATTGTCTATTTTTTGCAGCACTACGCGGATGCCATCCGGCAACTCAGGGGCGTAGATAAAGTGACAGTCATCTACTCCAACCAGACTGTTCTCCGGTCTGATAAAAATTGGACGACAACACCCGTCATCCTTCCTGGATTCACGATTTCTGCCAATTATGATGACATACTTCGGTTGCAAACAAACAAGTTGAGTGTGGATGACTTTGTGAACAAAGTCAGTGTGCGAACCGCAGATATTAAACAGGAAAAACA
>QQUM01000121.1 GCA_008501545.1 Calditrichota bacterium | reverse complement strand
TATATTCTGCACCTCGAGCGAGATTTCTTCACTAGATTTTTGCTCACTGCAGGAAAAGACAATTAGAAAGCTGAAAAAATAAATTATTGTATAGTGTGCTGTTTTCATAATACACCCAATTAATCATTGGATTTCATTTATTTCAAAAAACAAAATATATCTGAATTTTACAAGCCTCATTCATGTCGCCAGGAATATTATGGCCTGCTTGTGCCATTCGTTTTTTTAAGCGCAATACGCATGATATCTGAATTGGCTTTTGTTCTGAAGAAAATTGTTCGATAAATTTGTAATCTGTCTCAGTGTGTTACAGTGTGCCATCAGTAACGCGGATTTCGATGATTTTACAAAAAGGATTGCAAGGATTTTTAACATGAGTCCTTAAACAGAGTATGTTAATTTCAGTTGTGAGAAACAACTTGCACAGAATTCATGGAACCTCTATATTCATTTTTGTTTAGGTGAAATCCTGCACATAAAGTCGCCTGCTGTAACCCGAATGAATGTATTTCTGTTTGTTCGAACATATCGGGAAAGCCTCTTTCTCAGCCATAAAAGAATTATGTGAAGAATGAATTATGGTTTAAAAGTATTAATTTTTTTTAATTCAACCTGTTAGCTCGTCAAATTAATTTATATGTAATTTCAGAATAGTTTTTGGCAGAAATATTGCTTAGGAAGAATTAAATAGGACGTTTAGTTTCGAGTATTGACTTACATTCTGACCCACTTTTAATCTGAAATTAAGAGTATTAAATTGAAAGACCTGGCAAGTATTCCTGAATTGATCACTGCGAAATCGATAAAACTGGCGTTTCTACATAAAAATGACACAACAGACACCAGGTTGTATGATAAACTTAATCACAGTGGTTACGAAGTTTTTGAGTTTCACTCACGTGGGTTGTTGTTGTCCTGGTTGCAGGCCAATGCAAATCTTGTAGAAACACTGCTTGTTGAATTGGACGAAACTCCCGGCCTGTTAGCGACGATTGCAAATATTCGTGACCGCTATCCATCCATGCCCATCCTGGCCGTCGCGAATCAATGTGAAACCAATTATATTCGCGATGCGATTAGCAGTGGCGCCAACCACTTCATCCCTGAATCTGTCGATCCCAAAGTATTATCCAATACAGTGGATCGCCTGGTTAATTTCCGCATGGAATTCTTGCGCTACGTGCATGCCTTACCTTTTTTGAAAACAAGCCTGGAAGCACGCATTCCAAGCAGGCTTGATCTTTTAGGTGGCCTGGTTTACTACCTGACTGAAGAGTTGTTTAAGCACGGCATTATTACACTGCGCGAAATCAACGTGAAAGTTGCATTTGTGGAAGCTTTGACGAATGCAGTTGAACATGGCAATCAGTTGGATCCGGAGAAGGAAGTCATCGTTCGGGCGGAATTTGATAATAAGTATGCCAAAATTCATATTTTTGATGAAGGCGAGGGCTTCGACTTTAAAAGCTTGCCTGATCCCACACAAAAGGAAAATTTATTCCGTGCACGAGGTAGAGGCGTGTTTATGATGCGTCAATTCATGGACGATGTGATTTTTCATGAACCGGGCAATCATGTGACATTGATCAAGTACTGCACTGGTGGCGATATTACACCAAGACCCTACCCGTGGGAAAGGCGCATGATCTAAAGTTTTTCTTGCATTTTAAGGCCATTATCCTATATTTATCAACCTTTAATAATCGAGGCGACGTAGCTCAGCTGGTCAGAGCAGAGGAATCATAATCCTAAGGTCCGGGGTTCGAATCCCTGCGTCGCTACTTCTAAAGCTCAGTATTTTCTGAGCTTTTTTTGTTATAAAAGGTCAAGTATTGCAAAAAATCATTGAGAGTTTCAGTATCAGATTAAAAAATTTTGTTGCAACTTTTCAGGAAGATCATTAGTCTCTATTATAAGTTCAATAAAATTTCATATAAGTTATAAATATGTTTAATTTAATTCGCAAAGCAATTTCACTTGCTCTCATTCTGGCAGTACTGCCGGTTTATATTCCATGCTCGCCGCAGCAACCTGGTAAATGCTGTGATATGGATGGAAGTGATTGCTGCTGTGATAATCCTGGTAATTCGATAGCGTGCTACGATCACACCGATAACAGTGCACCTGAAAACAATACTGCCACAACGCAATCCCATTCAATTTCCGAATTGCAGCGTATGTTGGTTAGCATGGCAGTTGCAACTGTCAAACCGTTAGCAAATGGCCAACAAGATGCTGTGGGTTCTTACCAGCGCACAGATACTGCATCCAAAAACTTTCATTACTCCAACGAGATTTTTCTTCACACATCTTCCTTCCTCATTTGATTTATCCGACATGGGATAAATCCGTCCAGTTCAATTTAAAATTTTAATTTCTTACCGCATAGTATTAATGTCTTTGTGATTTACTGGCTGTGGCTGTTGTAATTTAGTACGGGCCACCAGGCATAAGTTGAGAATTAGATTTCGTTAGAATTGAACGGAATTCTGTCTGTTTCTGTGTTCATTTCTAAAAACTAATAAATTCAGGCTAAAAGATGCTAAACAGAACAATACGTTATTTTCTTGAAAACAAACTGGTCACAACATTGCTTGTACTGTTGTTTATCGGGTGGGGATTCGTCACGGCACCATTTGGGTGGAAAACCGGATTTTTACCATCCGATCCCGTGCCTGTTGATGCGATTCCTGATATTGGTGAAAACCAACAAATTGTTTTCACACAATGGATGGGCCGTTCACCGCAGGACATCGAAGACCAAATCACTTATCCGCTGACTACCGCATTGCTCGGTATTCCGGGCGTGAAATCGATTCGCAGTTCGTCGGTTTTTGGATTCTCGAGCATTTACATCATATTCAAGGAAGATATCGCGTTTTACTGGTCACGCTCGCGTATTTTGGCAAAACTAAATTCACTCCCAG
>QQUM01000239.1 GCA_008501545.1 Calditrichota bacterium | reverse complement strand
TTATCGTCTACAACCCAAGCGATAAGTTTGTCAATGTAAGATGGAAAAAAGGGACAAATCAGCCATCTGAAAAAATCAGTTACCGCATATACAAAAATGGGCAATATGACCATTCACAAGACTTTGACGGAAATTTTACAGGAAACACAACACCGGACACCGAAGACGAATGGAGTGTACAAACGGTTTACATGGCAAATTATAGTTCACAACAAGTGTCGCCACTGGTCGGATCGAAAGCCCGGACAGCACCACTCAAATCCCCGAGAAACTTTACGGCATCAAAGGATACGACAAACGACTACATCCATCTAAAATGGGAACGCGGATCCCACTGGGCGAATCAAATCAACATCTATCGCGACGGCGTAATGGTCGACAGTGTGGATGCTTTTGAAAAGGAAGAATATCTCGATTATACAGCAATTCCCGGTGTTGAATACGAATATTATTTGACATCTTATGCTGAAAATGAACTTTTTACCCGGGAATCTGAACCAACAGATGTACAGCAGGGGCGTACCGCATTTATCAAAGCAACAGATGGGCAATTTGTGGAAGGTAAAAATGCTGTTGAACTCACCTGGTCGTGGATTCACAGAGATTCAACGGATATCATTCGTGTCGCCAGAGATGACACAGAATTCCAGGTCTCCCCCGGGCAAAAACGCCTGCTGGATGAAGGCGGTCAGCCGGGTAAACTTTATAAATATTCAATGTACATCCGCCTAAAAAATGGCCATGAAATCAGGGCAATGGATTACGGCTTTAGACTGGCCGACGGACGCCTTGACGGGCTCATCCAAACTCGTTCCGGTGGTCCGGTAAAAGACATTGATGTGCGGGCAAAAGTGACACCAACGCCTTTGAGCAGTTCCATGTCCTTTGATGGGAATAGTGCGTATGTGAAGCTGCCATACATTCCCCGGGAAGAGCAAATGACCGTTTCTGCCTGGATTAAAACTTCAGCGACGGCCTTCCAGAGGATCATGGGGTGGAGCAACACAGCACCTCTTGGATTTAAATACGCAAACAACGTTATCTTTTTCAGCACGACAGATGCTGGCAAATTGCAATACGGTGTTTGGGATGGATTTCCTTATCATGGCGAACCCAAATATGCTATCAGCAGCACCAGTGTAAACACAGGAGAATGGGTATTTGTCAGTGCGGTTTATAATAACGGCACTGTGCAACTTTATGTCAATGGTGTGCCCGATGGACGAAGCAGAAATGTTGGTCAACAAGTCGTTACCAACACATTATCAATTGGTGCGGATTTATCGGACATCACCAGTACAGAGCCAGACGATCTATTTAATGGCCTGATAGACGAAGTAAGCATCTGGAATGTGGCACGCACGACCGAGCAGATAAAACTGGACATGCATCATTTATTGCGTGGAACCGAAGACGGGCTTGTGGGATACTGGCCATTTAATTTGGGAGAAGGAACTGTTGCCGGAGATTTCGCTCGTGAAGGAAACCATCATGGTGAACTGAAAGGAGACGCATCCTGGGATACCGATCTTCCTGAGGTCGGTCACTATGGTGTTACCAATGCCGGTGGTCGCTATTCGATAGAGAATATTTTCTGGGCGTACGGTGCAGATATCATCGTGCAGCCTTTTAAAGAAAAGCACGGTTTCAATCCCGGTGAGCAATCCCTTAGATTTAATCCACAAAAACATTTCTGGGAGGAAGTGGACTTCAAGGATACAACATCCATCTCTGTTAGCGGGCAGGTCGATTTTAGCTCTGTTCCGCCGTGTGGCATGGAGGGTGTTGAAATTTTGCTCAATAACAGAAGCACCGGTGTGTTTACCGATTCCAGTGGTCATTTTGATATCTTGGTCGAGGAGCCGGGCAATTATAAAATCGCACCCGAATTTAAGGACCACACCTTTGCACCGCCTGATACAATTTTTCGCATCGAAGATACGGTGACTTCACTTTTATTCACAGATACAACAACTGCGAATTTTAATGGAAAAGTGCGTGCCGGCTGCGATATAATTTTAGGCACCGGCAAAATTTTAATTAAAGGATTACACAGCGACTGCTTTTCCACAACGGTTCTGACGAATGCCGAAGGTGAATACCAGATTACTCTCCCGGCACAGGAATACACCGCTCAGCTCATCGATATTGATCACCCGGATCGTGTGGCGATTATCAATTATTTTAAACCCGATACCATCGATTTGACAGAGCAGGACTCTACTCACAACTTTATTTACCACGCGCCACCGGCCATTGTGGTTTCTGGTTTTCCACCAAGAGGTTGTGGCGATTTTGAAGTGCCAATTGCGGAACAGGAAGTCACATATCCCCTAAAAATTGAACTTTTTGAAACCTATGAAAATAACACAAATTGCCCAGTAACAACCGGTATCATAACCATAAAAGATCGAGTAGGACACAATGTGGCCGATACCACTATCAGTCTGGGAGACACAGCCATTGTCTATTTAATGTTTCCGGGTTATCCAAACCTGACTGGCGGCGGTGCTCATCCAAACCAGAAAATGTTTATCGTCGATGCAAAAGTCGGCCATCGCGAAGTTTCCGACACAACCTGGGTTTTTGTTCAGGGCCATAAACAGCGTGATGTGCAGTTTTCTACTGTTTCACCGGAAGTTCCCTTGATGATTTTGCGTGATCCGCCGGGAGACCAGAGCTTCAGTTACATTTCCAAAGCAACAACTTCAAATATATTGCTTGGCCTTTCACTGGAAACCGACGCTGGCATTGGTGTCTTTTCTGAAGCAAAAGTTGGCGGTGGTTTTGATCTGCCCGTCATTGGCAAGGGCGGCGCCTGGGTTGGTACAAAAGCTGAAGCGACTCTGGGTGTGCGGAGTGTGATTGAAGGTACTTATGAAATGGAAATAACCACAACGGAAACACTGAAAACTTCCGATTCTGAA
>QQUM01000129.1 GCA_008501545.1 Calditrichota bacterium | reverse complement strand
AATCTAAAACAGTACCCGGAATATTCCATTATTCTTGAGGATATGCAGGAAGATGGAAATTTCTTCAAAGATTATTACCACCGCTATAAAACTGTGGTTGGTCAGAAAGAAAACGATTCTGATTCTCTCGTTTTCACCAGTGATATTGGAGAATGGGTTGAAGTCAGTAAAAAAGAATATCAAAATTATTATAACTACCTCGGGATGGTCCTCGCTTCAAAATCGGCAAGCGGCAAAGTGCAGAACGACAAATACCCGCCCGGCTACCAGTATGTAGGGAATCAACGTTATGGCAATTGGCGTACGGACAGCCATGGAAATTCATTCTGGGAATGGTATGGAAAATACGCGATGATGAGCACTGTTTTCGGTATGTTTAACCGGCCCGTTTATCGGAATGACTGGAATTCCTACAATGATTTTCGCCGTCGCGGTGAGCCATACTATGGTAATGGCAGTTTTTATGGCAGCCGTGGAACGATGTATGGCACCAGCGGTAACGTGACGCAAAAAACAAAACCAAATTTTTATCAGCGCCGGGCAGTGCGGCAGAGCGCACGAAACGCAAGTTTCTCAAATAAAGTTAAAAATCGAGTTCGGCGGAGCAATATGAGCGGCGTACGCAGTCGCAGTTCGAGTCGTGGTGGCAAATAATTTTGGAAGCTTGTTTGTCTCTCTAACAGTCAGGACCTTCACTTTCAAATATATCTGGAGGAATTTATGTCATTGGACCAAGTTGTTACTGGACTCATTTACCTGATCGCAACATTCCTTGTTTTTCTGCTCGGGAAATGGATATTCAATAAATTTAACAGCCGTTTCGATCTGCATTTTGAACTTTTAAAAAAGGACAACCTCGCATTAGCGCTCGCTGTTACAGGTTACTACCTGGGATTGATTTTCGCGCTTGGTGGCGTGCTGGATGGGCCGTCCAGAGGGTGGCTAGATGATCTTATCGATATTCTCTTTTATGGCGTCATCGCAATAATTTTACTCAATCTGGCTGGACTTATAAACGAGAAAATTATCCTTCGTAAATTCAGCCTGGAATATGAAATCATTCGGGATGGAAATACAGGTGCAGGAGCGATTGCCGGTGGCAATTACCTGGCTGCCGGACTTGTTGTTGCCGGCGCTATACAAGGCCAGGGAGATTTGATGACTGGCGTCATTTTCTGGCTCATCGGCCAGGTGGTTCTCATCCTGGTTAGCCGCATTTATGATCTCATCACACCTTTCGATATTCATGAACACATCGAAAAAGACAATGTTGCTGTCGGTGTTGCGTTCGCCGGTGTTCTTGTTGCTTTCGGAAACATTATTCGTATCAGTATCTATGGTGATTTCGTGTCATGGCAAACAAATTTGAGTGAGTTCGCCAGCTTCATCGTCTTTGGATTGATCATGCTGCCAATCGTTCGATTCATCACAGACAAACTATTATTGCCCGGTGAAAAACTCACAGATGAATTGGTGAATCAAGAAAAACCCAACGTCGGCGCCGGCGTAATAGAAGCATTTTCCTACATTGCTGCATCACTGCTTTTAGGCTGGGTAGTTTAGGCAACTATCAAAATGGATCATTGCATGCAATTTCTGATTTCGTACATGTGCAATGATCCACGAATTACTCATTCAAAAACCAACATTTAACTCCTCACAAAATGGTCAGTCGCACCAGAAATAACTTTATACTCAAAGCCTGCATCTTTGCAACCGGTTTAGCCGGTATTGTCGCTGAATATGTTATGTCGACACTTGCCAGCTACCTGCTGGGCAATGCCGTTGTACAATGGGCGCTGACAATTTCGCTCATGCTCTTCGCAATGGGCCTGGGAAGCCGCATGAGCAAAAATATTCAAAATCACCTTTTGGATAGATTCATTCTTATTGAGCTCATCCTGTCACTTCTCTGCGCGGTCAGTGCGTTATCAATTTATTGGCTTTCCATTTACATCCAGAGTATAGATTTTCTCATTTATCTCCTGGCATTGGCAATTGGTATACTCATCGGGATGGAGATACCGTTGGCAACGCGACTCAACGCATATTTTGAAGAATTGCGTATAAACATCAGCTCAGTGTTGGAAAAAGATTATTACGGTGCGTTATTGGGTGGTCTACTTTTCGCTTTCGTTGCCCTACCCTACCTGGGTTTGACCTACACACCCTTTGTGCTCGGCAGCATAAATCTGGTTGTAGCCGCAGCATTATTCTGGCAGCAAAGAAAAAACATTAAATTTAAAAAGCTCCTAAGCGCCAGCTTTATCATTCTGCCAATTCTGTTAATCGGTCTTCTCATTCTTGCCGAACCAATCGTCCAATATAGCGAGCAGCAAAAATATCGCGATACAATAATCTACAGCGAGCAAACTCCTTATCAGAAAATTGTCATCACCCGCTGGCATGACGATTTTTGGCTCTATCTCAATGGCAACCTGCAGTTCAGTACCTACGACGAAGCCCGCTACCATGAACCTTTGGTGCATCCGGCCTTTGTTTTAGCCTCAACGCACCGAAATATACTCATCTTAGGTGGCGGGGACGGCATGGCCACACGGGAAATATTGAAATATGGCGATGTTGAACGGGTCGATCTTGTAGATATTGATCCTGCGGTAACACGTCTGGGACGGGATCATGCCGTTTTTCGCAAAGTAAACAACGATGCCTTAAATTCACCAAAAGTGCACATTCATAACATGGATGCCGCCATTTTTGTGCGTGACAGCAAAATGCTTTATGATATTGTGCTAATCGATTTGCCCGACCCCAAAACAGTTTCATTGTCCCGATTATACAGCCTGCAATTTTACCAGCAGATTAAACAGATTATGAGTAAAGGCGGTGTGCTCGTTACCCAGGCAACCAGCCCCTTTTTCTCCCGCAAAGCCTACATATCCATATTAAAAACCATGCGAGCTGCAGG
>QQUM01000667.1 GCA_008501545.1 Calditrichota bacterium | reverse complement strand
CTGGGGCAGCTCATTCGCAGCTACTTTACGCTGGGTGGGCATCACATCCAGTTTAATATTGTCGACACGGCAACGCTGCTGGCAGCGCAGCAATGTCCGGACGATTACAAGGATCTGCTGGTGCGCATGGCGGGCTACAGCGATTATTTCAACGACATGAACGCCGATTTGCAGCAGGAAGTCATCGAACGCACAGAGAATGAGGCGTTTTAATAAATAAAGGTGCGACGCACTTTCGCTTTGAGCGAAATAAATTCATTCACTTTCAGTCTTTTCGAAAGGAAGTGCGTCGCACCTGGTTACTCCTAAATTAGAAATAACGAATATGAATTCAGGACTAATATTCGACGTAAAACGTTACGCCATCAATGATGGCCCGGGAATTCGCATCACCATTTTTCTCAAGGGATGCTACCTCGATTGCGCCTGGTGCCACAACCCGGAGAGCATTTCACCGAAGGTGCAAAAACTGTACAGCGCCGACAAATGCATCGGTTGCAACACCTGCGTGGAAGCCTGTCCGGAAAATGCCTGCGAGTTGACACCGAACGGTATTGTCACCGACCCGGCGCTTTGCAAACTGTGTGGCGTCTGCGCCGATGTCTGTCCGACGAAAGCGACGGAAATGTCCGGGCGCATTGCCACCGTTGAGGAGATCGTGGCAATGGTGGAGAAAGAGCGCATCTTTTTTGACCAGTCTGGTGGTGGGGTGACTTTTTCCGGTGGCGAACCGTTGATGCACCCCGAATTTCTTATTCAATTGCTGGACGCGTGCGGCGAACAGGGCATCCACCGCACTGTGGATACAACGGGATTTGCAAAAACCGAAATTTTGCTCGATGTAGCCAAACGCACCGATCATTTTTTGTACGACCTTAAAATGATGGATTCCGAGCGCCATAAAAAGTGGACCAACGTTGGCAATGAGCGCATTCTCGATAACCTGAAAGTGCTTGCCGCCACCAGCGCCAGCATTAATATTCGTATTCCACTTATCAAAGGCGTCAACGATGATGATGAAAACATCGAAGCGACAGCAAAATTTGTCGCCGGTCTGGCCGGTGAGAAAAAGCATGTGAATTTGCTGCCCTACCACAATATCATGCTTAAAAAATACGAAAAGCTTGGCGAGCACTTCGATGCCGGAATCATGGCGGAGCCGGAAAAGGAACGCCAGCAGCGCATCATTACACTGTTTGCAGAACAGGGCGTCGAGGCGATGATTGGCGGGTAGGCAATATTCAACAATCAACACACAATGATCAATTTTCAAGTTTTTCTTGATAGTGAGTGGAATGCATCGTATTTTGATTGTGGTCAAAAAAAAGTGACTACTTTTTAGAGGATTTAAAATGCAAACTATAGCTGCAGCAAAATTTAAAGCACATTGTCTGGCATTAATTGACGAAGTGGCGCAAACCAATGAAGCGCTTGTTATCACAAAACATGGAAAGCCATTGGCTAAACTTGTCCCATTCGAAAACACGCCCCAAAACTATGAAAAACCTTTGAAAAATAAAGCGACTTTCATTGGCGATGTGATCTCACCAATTGATGTTGCGTGGGATGCAGATAAATGATTGTGTTGGATACGCACGCATGGCTCTTTTGGGTAAATGACAGCCTCGAAGAATTTACACCAAAGGGATTAAAAAGAATTGACGATGAAAATACTTTAGGCGTAAGTGCTATCTCCTGTTGGGAAATTGCCATGTTGGTTGCAAAAAATCGATTGCATTTGAGCATCGATATTGAAGAGTGGATTCAGCTGGCGTTGAAATATCCTGGTGTTAAACTGCTTCCTTTAGAGCCTGAGATTGCCATTCTCGCGACACGTCTCCCCGGTACTTTTCATAAAGATCCCGCCGACCGTATCATAGCAGCAACATGCTTGTTCCACCATACGTCACTCATCTCAAAAGACAAGCAAATCCACGATTGGGGACATGTCCCGGTCATCTGGTAAATGTTGTATTGATTGTGACCTTAACTCCGCAGATTCCAAATCTAACTGCAAAATATTTAATGTTTATGCATTTTCTTTTTTGCTTGATCAAAAAAGAAACAAAAAAATCAAGGCTGTTGAATTTGGATATTGGATTTGATTATTGAATCTGAATATTGAATCTTTTCCTCAAGTTTCGTTTCTTGTAGCATAAACGTTCCCTGTCCGCTTACTTTCGGGAGAACCGGTCTATGCTCATTTTTCTATTAAATCAACAGAAAATCGAAACCGACCAGCATCCGGGCACTGTGCTGCTCGACTTTATCCGCAACGACAACCGGCTGTTCGGCACCAAAGAAGGCTGCCGCGAAGGTGATTGCGGCGCCTGCACGGTGCTGACTGGGCGTTATGATGGGGACAAAGTGGTTTACAGAGCAGTAAATTCCTGTCTGCTACCTATTGGCTCACTGCAGGGCAAGCACGTCGTCACTTTGGAAGGATTGAATGGGATCGAAAATACGGTTTTGCAGGATGCATTTGTTTACGAACACGCCAGCCAGTGTGGTTTTTGCACCCCGGGTTTCATCGTCTCTCTTACCGACTTTTTATTGAACAACGCCGACTTGAAATTTCAAGAAGCCATCGACAGCATAAGCGGAAACATCTGCCGCTGCACCGGGTACGCTTCGATCCGGCGGGCCATCGACCGCTTTATTCTCGACGTAAAAAACAAAATTGATTTGCAGCCGGAACTTCGAATACAACAACTCATAAGTGCAGGGCAGTTACCTGCTTACTTTGCAGAAATTCCGGTACGTATGGCCGAACTGGTTGCTGACACTTCACCTGTAAAAAATGGAAAAATTATCGCCGGTGGCACGGATCTCTTTGTACAACAGGCGGATGCGTTGCGCAGCGCCAGTGTGCAATTCGTCGATGATGCAGCTGTGCATCATCAAATACGAGTTGAAAACAATGAATGTATCATCGCTGCAGCCACCACGATGGAGGATATGCGTCGAAGCCCCATCTTTCAAAAGATTATTCCAGACTTTGATAAATTTGCAAAATTGATCGCCTCAAAACCCATCCGCGAGCGCGCGACACTTGCCGGCAACATCGTCAATGCGTCGCCAATTGCCGATTTTACAATCATCCTGCTCGCACTTGATGCAACCGTTGAGTTGGAGAAAAATGGCTCAGGCAGGCATGTGGCATTGCATGATTTTTATCTTGGATACAAACAGCTTGATTTGCAACCGGATGAAAAAATCGCCAGCATCCGTTTTCCTGTGCCGCATGGCGATTACGCCTTTAATTTTGAAAAAGTATCCCGCCGCACCCACCTTGATATCGCAAGTGTTAATACGGCAGCATTAATTGCGTACGAAAATTCCACTATTCAATCCGCACGGCTTTCGGCCGGTGGTGTTGCACCGGTGCCATTCCTGTTGCGGGAATCCAGCGCTTTTCTCACCGGCAATGAAATAAACGATGCCGTTGTACAGCAAGCAATTGACATCGCGGCTGCAGAAATCAGCCCCATCAGCGATGTCCGTGGCAGTGCGGATTACAAACGCACTTTGTTATGTCAATTGATCTTCGCCCATTTCCACGAGAAATTTCCGCAGGTTCTCAGCGAGGAGGCGTCGTTATGAAAAACTACGATACCAACTTGCATGTGCGTGGAGAATCCCGTTTTGTTGATGACTTTCCGGCTCCGGACAATACATTGCATGCGGCTGTCAAAGGCAGCGCCGTCGCCCATGGCACGATAAAATCAATACACCTTGAAAATGCAGAAAATTATCCCGGTGTTCGACGAATTTTGTTGGCGAAAGATGTGCCGGGCGAGAATCAAATTGGTTCCATAATTCAGGACGAACAATTGCTGGCGGCCGTTGAAGTGCACTTCATCGGCCAACCCATTGCGATCGTGGTTGCTGAAACACCGGAACAGGCCCGTGAGGCTGTCGCATTGATCGCGATCGAATACGAGGAAAAACCGGTAGTCACAGATCCACGTGTCGCGGCTGAAAAAGGCCAGCTCATCGCGCCGGCACGCACTTTTTCCTGCGGGGATACCGATGCGGCATGGGAAAAATGTGATGTCATCGTCTCCGGAACAGCCGCATCCGGTGGACAGGAACATTTGTACCTGGAAACCCAGGGCTGCCTTGCGATGCCAAAGGAAGACGGTGGGTTGAAACTCATTTCCAGCACCCAGGGCCCGACAGCGGTGCAGCGCATCGTTGCGCGTGTCCTTGGCCTGCCAATGCACAAAATTGAAGTGGATGTCCTGCGCCTGGGCGGCGGCTTCGGCGGCAAGGAAGACCAGGCCACAGCCTGGGCAACGATGGCGGCTTTGGCTGCTTATTGTATGCAGCAACCGGTAAAACTCGTGCTGCGCCGCCATGAGGACATGGTGATGACCGGCAAGCGGCATCCGTACAGTTCCGACTTTAAAATCGGGCTCGACAAAGCCGGGAAAATTCTCGCCTACGAAGCAACCTATTACCAGAATGCCGGCGCTGCAGCCGATCTCTCTACAGCCATTCTTGAACGCACACTTTTTCACAGCACCAACAGTTACTTTATTCCGAACGTCAAGGCGACCGCCTTAAGTTGTCGCACAAATTTGCCGCCCAACACCGCCTTCCGTGGTTTCGGTGGCCCGCAGGCGATGTTCGTTATTGAGTCGGCCATTGCGGCCGCGGCTGAAAAAATGGGTGTGACACCGGCTACAATTCAGGATAAAAATCTCTGGCAGGATGGGGATGAAACGCCATACGGGCAAATAATACAGGAAAGCCGGATCAAATCCTGCTGGCATGAAACTGTCGAACGATATGATATTGAAAAGCTTCAGCAAAATGTTAGGCGTTTTAATGAAAGAAATCAGGAAGTGAAAAAAGGTTTTGCCATGATGCCGGTGACATTCGGCATTTCCTTTACAAATACAGCGTTAAATCAGGCCGGTGCATTGGTGCATGTTTACAACGATGGCAGTGTCGGTGTCAGCACAGGCGCAGTTGAAATGGGGCAGGGGGTGAATGCGAAATTGCAGCAGGTCGCAGCCCGTGTACTGGGCATTGATGCGCGGCGCATCCGGGTGGACAGCACGAACACCGGTCGTGTGGCCAATACATCTCCAACAGCCGCCAGCTCGGGTTCCGATTTAAACGGGCATGCAACACGGTTGGCTTGCGAGCAAATACTAGAGCGATTGCAGTGTTTTGCCTCCCGCTTGCTCGACGTCGAGCGATCAAAGATTAGCTTTCATGATGATAAAATCTGGGTTGACGAAAAACCACAGTCGCTGCAATGGCAGGAACTCACCGACAAAGCCTATTGGGCGCGGGTGAGTCTCTCCGCTCAGGCGCATTATGCGACGCCGAATATTCATTTCGATAAATCGAAAGAAAAGGGCCATCCGTTTGCTTATTATGCCTATGGCGTTGCGGCCACGGTTGTCCGACTCGATTGCATTCGCGGGACTTACATTGTCGAGTCGGTGGATATTGTCCACGATCTTGGATCAAGTCTGTCACCAAAAGTGGATCTGGGGCAGATCGAAGGCGCGCTGATGCAAGGCATTGGCTGGCTGATGATGGAAGATGTGGTTTTTTCCGAAGAAGGCCGGTTGCTGGCGAGCACGTTGAGTACCTACAAAATTCCGGATATCTATTTTGCACCGGAAGACCTGCGCGTGCATATTCTCGAAAATGCTGCCCATCCGGCCGGCTTGTTTCATTCGAAAGCTATTGGCGAACCGCCGTTTATGTACGGCATTGGCGCCTGGTTTGCCCTGCGCGAGGCAATGAAAGCCTACCGGTCGAACGGGGAAATTCCTTTTATTGCACCATTCACACCGGAACGTGTGTTGATGGCAATTTCCCGCCTGACAAAAGACGAGTGAATTATTGAACAGAGAAAGAAGCGTATGAGATGGAATTTTCCCGGGAATATTTTTTTTGCATATTTCTGCTATTCCTGTGCTGCGGGAATGATTATATGCCCATAGATCCGGGCATCTCACATCGCATGTCGATCAACTATGCAGATCAGAACAACCAACCGCAACAGGCGGTCGCCTTATATTCCGTTCCGGAAAACTATACACCGGTAAATGCTTATCCTTTGATTATCGCGCTGCATGGCTATGGCAGCAACGCGGCGGCATTTCATGATTTGTGGCGCCGCGTAGCGAATCGCAATAAATGTATTCTTCTGACACCGCAAGGTACGGAGCCTCTCCAAAATGATTTTGGATTTGAATGGGGAGAGAATGCGGCGGAATACATCAAACTGTGCTATGCGGCGATTTTGGATAAAATACATATCGATACCAAATCCATATATGTTGTCGGCTTTTCTGCTGGTGGCCGGTTGAGTTACCAGCTTGGACTGAATTCCCCCACTGTTTTTCAGGGATTGGCCGCCCTTGGTGCACCCTTTGAAAAATCGCTGATAAACCGGAATATTCGAAATTTCAAGACGATTGGCGCTTATGATGATTTCCGGGTTTACATCGGTACCGGGGAGGAGGATGCCCTGGTGGAGCAGGCTGTGCAAGCGAATGAAGCAATACGCCAACTCGGCGCTAAAGTCCATTTTGAAAAATATGAAAATATTGGCCATTCGATCCCGGAACCGAAAAAAGATGAGCTGTTGAAAATACTTGATTTTCTACTCGATACTGCTGCCGACTGATCCAGTTTTGGAACGGGATTCCCGTTCACAATTCTTGTCCTCAATTCATGTAATAACATGCCATACAATCAAATTCTCAAAGGGAGGAACCCATGAGTCAGAATTTACCCACCCGCCCGGACTCCACCGATTTTCGTGATATGATTTACCAACCTGCTCTCATTCCTTTGCAACAAAAATTAATTCCGAAAAAAGAACACATGCGCATCCGGCACCAGGGAACAGGCAGCGCCTGCACCGGTTTTGCGCTTGCCGCTATTATCGATTATTTCAATCGCAGTCGCGGTATCGATGTACCGGCGAGCGCACGCATGCTGTATGAAATGGCGAAGCGCCACGACCAATGGCCGGGCGAAAATTACAATGGTTCCAGTGCCCGTGGCGCCATGAAAGGCTGGCAGAAATATGGCGTATGTCCGGAAGCCGATTGGCCTTATTTAAGCGACAATGCCGGCTACCTGACCGCAGATAGACAACGCGCTGCCCATCAATTTCCACTTGGTGCGTATTACCGTGTTTACCGCCGCCGGACCGAATTACACACGGCCATTGCCGAAGCCGGCGCTGTTTTTGTCACAGCATCGTTGCATGCTGGTTGGGATTACAACAAAATGGAAGATGGCCGGGTGAACGATGCGCATGCAACGACACCTTCGGGCGGCCATGCTTTCGTTTTGTTGGGATATACAGATGAAGGCTTCATCATTCAAAATTCATGGGGTGAGAATTGGGGCGGCGTAATCCTCGACGGGATCACGTATCCCGGTTGTGCTCTCTGGAGCTATTTTGATGCGGAACGCAACATGTGGGATGCCTGGGTTTCGCGCATGGGCGTTTCTCTTCTGAAAACTGCAAATGCGGATTTTGCCGGAAATGTGTTAACGCAGCCGGCCCATGCTGCAGCCCCACCGCAATATTTCATACGCGATCACTACATTCATATCGATGACGGAAAATACGATCCTTTTGGTGATTATCCCTCCGATGAAAACCAGGTGCAGGATATAATCGACAAAGCGATAAACAACACGAATACTGATGCAGAGAAGCACATCGTTTTTTATGTGCACGGCGGCGCCAACAATGTCAAGAAAACTGCGAGCTCGGTGGTGCGCTGGCACGATGTTTTCGCAAAAAATAACATGCATGAAATCCATCTCATGTGGGAATCCGGACTGCATGAGGAACTGTATGATGTCGTGCTGGGAAAAGAAGAGAAAGCCAGCGAACGGGCTGCGGGCATCAGTGATTGGACGGACAGGATCATTGAAAGACTGGTTCAGCCATTGGGCTACGCCTTATGGTCTGAAATGCAAAACGATGCCGAACGCGCTTTCAAGTCCAACGGCGCCGGATTGGATGTCATTGCAAAATTCATCCATCGTATTTTAGAGATACCACACAACGAACGCCCGCATATCCATTTGATTGGCCACAGTGCAGGCGGCGTCTGGCTGGCGCATTTGCTGCAGCACTGGTTGGATTTGAATGGGCCGGTGATCGAGAATCTCATCCTTCTTGCGCCGGCGTGTACCACATCGCTTTATAACAAGAAGATTTACCCGGTTGTAAAATCCGGCGCTGTGAAAGCGCTGCACCATTTTCAATTGGATGATGAGCGGGAGCAGCGGGACAATGTTGCGCTTGTTTACCGCAAATCGATTCTTTATCTCGTCTCGCGTTCGCTGCAAAAATGGCGGTCAATCGAACCGATCATGGGCATGGAAAAATACAGTGGCGAATTAAATGTGAACGGCATCACAAAACGGGTGCATACCTACAATCCTGTGAAACATCCAGAAGCGACACGTGCTGAAAACCATTGTGCCTTTCATCAGGACGCGACGACATTGAATACGGTGTTGCGGTTAATGCTCGGACATGCACCCGAGCATAAATTTGAGTAGCGTTTGATGGGGTAAGCGTTGCAGGCGGATGGGTGTGAAAGCGCCGCAGTGGAGACAGTTTTTTTTTCGCGATTTGAGTTTTTATGGAATCGCATCTTTTTTGACGCCAAGGTCCGGTGAAGACCAACCGGGCTTTGGCGTTTTTTTATTTGCGAAATTTTGCGTGCGCTCTTCTATTTCGTATAAATGCAATAGACAGGAGTGTGATGATACCGAACGACAATACGACCGCTATCAGAGTCGTCATGTTGCGCTCAAACCAGCCCGGTACATTGCGTTGGGCATCACCATACAGTGTGTAGGCAGCCCAGAAAAAGGGGTGGCTATGTTTATCTTTCATATCCACAACACTGCGTTTTGCAACCGCGAGCGCTTGCGCTTTATTCATCTTCCCGTTAAAATAGTTATCATAAAACACCGGTAACAAACGTCCTGCAAAATCATCATCAATTTTCCACTGGGTTTGCAAAACCGAACGCGCGCCTGCTGTGAGAATGATGCGCGGCAAACCCAGTATGCCTTCACCCGTGGTATTGCGGCCACTTCCTGACTCGCAGGCGCCCAGCGTCACAAGGTCTTGAGTTAAATTTAGATTTGCAAATTCGAATCCCATGAGCAAACCATCGCGTGTTGAATCGCTATCCAGCGCCAGAACCACTCCGGAAAATTCATTAAAAACCGAATCGATGAAACCGTGGGTGGCAAAATGCAAAATGCGGAAGTCAGTGTACTTTTCGAACAATGCATTTTCCGTCCCGGCATTGCGCACAAGGACTTCCGTATCCAGGCCGAGTTGCTGCAAGGCAGCCGCCTCGTCCAGCGCACTTGGTAAAGGATCATAAAACCATTTGCGCGACATTTGATAGCGCAGCGATTTTTTAAAAGCGTCTAAATCGTAAAGGGATTGGTTTGCCGGATCGGCGAAGACGAGCATATCACGCCGGGCTTTTTGCTCCGGCCTGGGTCGCAATAAAGTTGAGAAGGATGGGCTGTAGGAAAAAACAAAATCGTGCAGTAGAAATCCATCCATACATTCGACACTGTCCTCGAGACCATACGCCTGCATCGCTGGCTGGCGACGCAGAAGCAGCGAAAATGGCAAACCGGCCAAATGGTTGTCCGGCACAATGATCAGATTCGATGGCAGATTTACAGTGGAAAGGACCGGTTCCAGCAGGGATGTGTAAAATCCATAGGCGATATCCGCGCGGAATTTGAGTGAATCCACATTATCGCTGGTGATGGAATAAAAGGGATTGAGAAGTGTGGCCATGGCTGCATCCACTGAATCCGCACGTGCGCGGAGCGGCAGCGCAAGAACCGTATCAGCGCTTATTGCAGAAACAAAAGATTGCCGGTTTGAAATATGGTAGAGCAACAGTGCAGCCTGCTGTTTATGTAAAATGGCTTGCAGGGAGTCCATAGCGAAAAAATCCGTCTTCTGGTTTTTCTTCGTGGAATCGACTGCCGGCATGGCTTCGAGTGCGCGCAGTTTTTGTGATAATAAATCTATGCGATCGGTTTCAAGGGCTGTGTAAACGGCGTCCGGCGTCTTCACGGTGTCGAGGAATGAGAGCCGCAGGCGGTAGTGTGTGGTGGCTACTTTTTTGTGCATCTCCCTGAAACCGGCCGCTTCCGCGCTGGTTTGCAGGAATGCTGTTTGTGCCCGCTGTTCCTGTATCGCTTCATGCAGTGAGCGACCGCGGGTATGCGAGGAAAAATAGACGGTGCTGTCAAGATCTGCCGCATGGCGGTTTTCTTGAAAACGCTGGAAATAGGCTTCGGCCAGGTGCTTATAAATCGCGCTGCCTTCCTCAAAATAGCCGATGCGCAACTCGTCGATAGTGATTTTTCTGCGGTTGTTTTCCATGTTGGTGGCCGCATGATGAAAGGCAGCAATCGCTTGCGGCAACTGCGCCTGTTTCATAAACAGGCGACCCAAGGCAAAATACACTTCCCACAGCAGCTCGGTATCCTGTTTTTCCTTGCCGATTGCCAGGGCAGTCTGCAGTTTTTCACTGGCGTGTGTCACGTTCCCAAGCGCCAGCGCTACTTCACCCTGACGGAGCGTGTACCAGGGGTAGTTTAAATGATTCTCTGCCATCCCCGAAAGTGCCTGGCGATAGAGTTGTTTTGCCTTTTGGTACTGCTTTTCAAAATAATAGGATCGTGCATAACGGCCAATGGCGTATGAATTTTCAGGATTTTTCTCCAAGATTAAATTGAAATAGAACCTGGCTTTTTCGAAATTCTTATCATCAAGTGCGATGTTACCCAGTAGCCTCATACAATAGGGATAGTAATTATGGTCTGGATTTATTTTATGAACAATCTCTGTGAGAATTTCTTTTGCTAAGGCTGTTTTTTTTAACTTATAGTATATTTGCGCTTTCGTAACTTGTAGCTAAATGTCGTTATAAGATTGATTAAGTGATTTTGTTTGTTTCTCTGCATTGATCAACATTCGTAATGCTTTTGGCTGATCGCCTGTATAATGGTATGCGTAGGCTATTGATCGTAGCGCTCGAAGACGTAGGTAATGGTTTTCCATAACTTGAATCTTGGGAAGGTGCTTATTAATAGAACTAATTACCCTCTCATAATTTCCCGTAGTGTTTAAAATAACACCTGCGGCTACATCAATTTGTGCCTTCAAATATTGATTATTTAAGACATTAGCGATGTTGTGGGCGTCATCCATCCAATTTAATGCTGCAGTATAATTTTGTTTATAGTATTGTGATGTAATTAATTTGATATAAATTTGAGCCTGCCAAGATTTATCTTCAACATCCCTGGCTTTTTCAAGTAATGCAAGCCAGCATGTAATTGATTGATCATAACTTCCTTCGTGCCAATAGTACATGGCTTGATAGTAGTTTATTGTTTTTGCTATTCCACTCTTCTGCCGAATCTTTTGAATTACATCTTGTAACTTTTTGATTTTGTGTTTTTTAAGAGCGAGTTCTGCCTCGAATACCAGATATAACTCAGGGATGTATAATGCCAGACTGTCTAAAGGAAGAAGTTAATGCATGGATTTCGATATGTGGTAGACTGTTGAAAGG
>QQUM01000393.1 GCA_008501545.1 Calditrichota bacterium | reverse complement strand
GCGAATAATAAATCGCTTGAACTCCGTAAGATCACTGGCTTTGGTTTTCCTGTTTTTAAAGATTGGGTACTCGATCCTGTTATTGCCGTATTCATCTCGAGCGATGATATGCAATCCCTTCTGCGGGCCGGCCTGCGAGGTCCCACCCTGAATTTTCATGCCAAGATTTTGCGAAAATCCTGTATTGCCATCCGGTTCGAAAAGCTCGACATGGACCGGCTTTTCCCAATCCTGAAAGTAATTTCCGCTGCGGGTGACGCCATTCTGGTGCGTGACTCCAGGCACATAAATCCCTGTTTTTTCATCAAATAAATGCTTGAAGTCTGAAACGAGCGAAACGACAGCAATCGTCGGATAGCGCTCTTTTATCTGTGGATCAATAAAATAGGTGTGGGTGACAATATCGCTTGGTTCATAACCATCGCGGAAGACACGTGCGCGCACAACCGTTGCTTTAAATACTTCGCCGGCAGGTGGCACCCAGTCCGGTAACCACGATTCCGGATCAGCATTTGTTCGAATTTTGGAAAAATAGTTGGCCTCACCGGCACGGCTTCTTATCGTCAGTGGTGCGTCATATATGGGCGAGTTTTCATCCGGTTCGCTGCAATCGAGGGTGTAACGAATGACTGCATTCTGTTCAGAACGCATCTCGATTTCCTGTGGTTCCGCAAAATACCCACCTGCACGTGAAAAAATCGGGGCGGCCATTTTGGTGAAGATTTCGGTCTCATTGCGTGCACCCGGTGTCGGTTGTGCAAAAAAATACCAATCCGGGCTGCCGTCAGGCTGGCGTCCAAACGAGCGATTGGTTTCTTGCAAACTGTAGATGATCCTGTCAACCAGATTTTTTTGTGCATCAAAAAGCGCAATTTCTTCTTCAGTTTTGTTCAGTTTGAAGTTTGTGTGCAGTTCAGACAAACTCGTGTCCCGATCGTCTGCCCAGATCAACAAAAATTCATTTGCCGGCAGCATTGTACCGGCGGGAAAAATCCATTTTTGGCTTTCACTGGCATCATCGGTGAGTGAGTAACCTGTGAGATCGACCGGAGTTGTTTCGGCATTATAGAGTTCTATCCAGTCTGAAAAAGCATTGAAGTCGCTATCCATGTTCACTGCAGAATTCGATGCGAGGAATTCATTAATAACAATTGATTGCGCTTTTGCAACACCAACCAAACCAATGGTTCCACCCCAAAACATACCAAGGATGATACTGCAGCAGGTAAGACAATTTTGAAGAGAATTCTTCATTATTTCTTAACGATTGCCTTCAAAGCATCTTTTATACTCCCCGGAGCAGAACGAATTTTCATGAAAGTCCCCATACTGAGGTCCGGGAAACTTGCCGCAATGCGGAATCTTCCTTTTAGTGCATAAACTTTATTCCCTGATACGAGCATTTCGTAAGGTAAATGAGCTGTGGATCGAATGTCTTTCTTATCGACAACATTCATTACATGGGCATCTCCACCTTTGCCGGATTTGATACCAACACCAAATACTGTTTCCTTTTTACCCGGCACATCAATGCGATAAACTCGGGTTACATCATCGATATTTGCTTCAAATCCTTGCTCCACAGCGTCCAACGCTGCTTCGTAGCTATCAAATTTTTCCAGTTCGTCCAAATCGTCAAAATAGGGCATAGCAAACATGTAATGATAATCGCGTAATTTCTTTATTTTCACGCCATCTTTAGAGCCGTATACCATTTCCATCCCTAAAGCAGCTTCCAATTGCTGTGCGACAGTTTCGATCTCACCCTTCATACGGTAAAGATTGAAGATGTATCCCATGTTCAGATAACTCACCTGAACTTCGTCTCCGACAAGTGTCACCGCAACACGAATTCCGGCGCCAAAGCCACCATTTTTTGTAGCAGCAACAATTTCTTTCATTTTCGGATTTGTAACGACAAGAATGACTGCCGATTCGTAAGGCGAGTACTCCCCTGCCAATTCAAAGCCACCGGCAATGAGTTTCTCTTTGGTTTCAGCAACGACTTCATTAAAATCGCCAATCGATTTTACAGCAAGAATGTACGGTTTCAAACGCGTTTCTTCATCACCGGCTTGCACAGAAACAACCAATAAAGTGCAAACAGCGATGCAGATCCGGACAATCCATAACTTCCTCATCAACTTCATGCTCCTCTTCTCTTTAGTATTGAATTTCTGATAAATAAAATTTTTATAGCAAAAATTACAGATAAGCTTGAATTATGACAACAGAAAACGCAGTAAATGGTTCATTTATTTAACATGCCCAAAAAGCAAGAAGCGGCGGGAATTCTTCTCATCTTCAGACTATTTCGCTTATTGGTCAATATCCGTCCGGGAGAATTACACCAAAATTTCACGCAATTCCACGACAGATCCAATGGTCACATGCGGTTCATCATGGGAATTGTTGTTTTCAAGAAAATCCGGTCGGTGTATCCAGGCTGCATAACATCCAACCTGATTCGCACCGCGAATATCGGTGAATTTTAAATCACCAACATGCAGCATCGTTTCCGGTGAGCTTTTCAAATCTGCCATTGCTTTTTCGAATAAAGCTTTCGCGGGTTTACACTGGCCGATTTGATCAGAAAAAACGAGCGAATCGAAACAATCGCGCACTCCATGACGCTGCAAATGCTGCTCAAGAACACGTCCGGGCGTCCACGCCGTATCGCTGATGAGCCCGATTTTGTATTTTTTATGTAAATCATGAATTAACGCGTTTGCCCCGGGTACGAGTCGTATCAAAATTTCATTCACAATTTCTTCAAAATAGAGGATTAATTTTTTCCTCACATCGACAGGGATGTCGAGTTCCAGAAAGTCCAGCATCGTATTGATACCAAGCGTCGCATCGAATGCGATTTGCTTTTTCCAATAAGCATCGAAAATTTTTCTGGCATGCTTGTATGCTGCATCGACTTGATC
>QQUM01000178.1 GCA_008501545.1 Calditrichota bacterium | reverse complement strand
GTTGCCGGCAGGGGATTACCTTGTTTCCGCCTATTCTAATGGTGCATTCGCTTATTACCCGGACGCGCCGGTGGCAGAATTCGCTGATACATTGCGGGTGAAGGGTGGTCAAACCAGTCTGATCGAATTTAAAATGCAAGCACGCAATGATGGATCGGGTGCAATTTCGGGATGGATTGGTTCACAATCCGCAGATCTGCCCCTGGATGTCGGTGTCGTCATCGCCCGCCCGACAGTGACGATACTTTCGTGGCCGGATTCGGAGTTGTTTTATACGGCTGTTTCAAATCCGGATGGATCCTATGAACTAAGTGGATTACCTGATGGAGAATATCTTCTTTACGGTTTTGCAGCCAATTTTATCCCTGAGTATTATGATGACGTATTCGATCCGGCAAAGGCTGAGTTCGTGAAAATCGAATCGGGAAATCCAGTCGGTGGCATAGAATTCGACCTGATACCTGCATATTTTCTCGAGCGTGATGAAGCCGGCAATCCTTCAATCGGTGGTACAGCGCAAATAAGCGGCGTTGTTTTCAACGACACCGATATGCCGCTGGCAAATGCCAATGTTTATTTGTTAAACGACGAAGGCGAAGTCGTGGCAGCCTCACGCACAAATGCCAATGGTGAATATGTCTTTGCAGGCATCCAAAACGGTGAATATTACCTGCAAGCGACCCACTTTGGTAATGCAAGCCAGTTCAACGATAACAGCAGCACACTCGATGATGCGCCAGTGCTGCTCGTAAACGGCGATGTGGCCGACGTCGATTTCGTCTTGCCTGCAGGAA
Source organism: Calditrichota bacterium (assembly GCA_008501545.1). GTDB lineage: Bacteria > Zhuqueibacterota > Zhuqueibacteria > Zhuqueibacterales > Geothermadaptataceae > Bioreactorimicrobium. Next base: position 2,142 of record QQUM01000178.1, on the reverse strand, counting down.
CAGCAACATCTGTAGGTGAAACAGAAGAAGTGGCTGTTCCAACCGGATTGCACTTGCTGGGTAATTATCCGAATCCGTTTAATCCGCAGACGAAGATTAAATTTTCTCTTGGCGAGAATGCCCACGTCACATTAAATATCTATGATATGCTGGGTCGAAAAATTGCCACACTTTTGGATATGGATGTCAAGGCCGGTGAACATGCCATAACCTGGGATGCCCGCGATAAAAATGGTGTCCAGCTCGGTACTGGCCTTTATTTTTATCAGATTTCGACTGTAAATGCCGTCAAGACCGGCAAAATGATTTTGCAAAAGTAAGGTAGAAATGAGCCTGAAATGGGGCTGTATCAAAACATCAAATCAGTGAATAAAAATACAAAAAACCGTATACTTAACAGGGTTTTACTTTATTTCATAAATAAGCATCTTGAGTAGCCCCGCTGCTTTTTAGCGGGGCGTATCGAAAGGTGCGGGTGCATTTCTGAGCACGCACCCTTCGATACATCCCGCAAAATGCGCGGGATTACTCAGGATGCTTCGATGTGGATTCTTAACTATAAAGATTCTGCATGTATTCATAAATTTGTATATTTATAATACAGATTCATGTTTTGACATAGCCCCATCATACACAGAGCAAAAATGCAAGGCATTGGCATTGTGAATTTCTATGGTGCATGGGTGAATATCTATTTAAAATCCTATTCAGTTTCAGCGAAATAAACACGGTCACTTGTTTTGTTGTAACTGAAGTTTCCTCCACAAATCATTTCATCTCTTCCTAATTCTTTGCTTTCCAAACGATTGCATCCCATATATAACTTCAGTATATTCCCGCCAAAAAGTACCGCACAATTTGTTAATAGCTAAACAGGAGACCGTATGGGACAGGAAAATTCGAGCAATGCTCAGGTACCCCCTCCCCCAAAAATGATTACAAAAGTTCGCGCAGAACGTTTTAGTCGTTATTTTTTGTTCGTCGTTGTTGTTTTTTCTGCCTTGCTTTTTTACCAGGTTATGCAGTTTTTTCTCGTGCCTGTTTTTTTGGCTGCCATATTCAGTGGCTTGCTGTTTCCGCTCTATGAGCGTTTTTTAAAATGGACACGAATGAACAAAGGCTTGAGTTCATTTTTAACCTGCCTGTTTTTGCTTCTGGTCATCATCATCCCTTTTTATTTTGTGATTGATGTCGTGCGCATTGAAGCGGTGCACTTGTACCAGACGCATGAACAAACCATCATCGAGTTTCGCGATAAAGTTGATTCAGGCACCTGGGGAAAAATTGTGGATACGACTCGGGAGAAATATGGCATCAATCTCGAAGATTTTGATCTTGTTTCTACTATTAAAACAGCGCTCACCGGCATTGGAAATTTTCTTGTCACGGCTGCAAACAAAACCTGGCAAGGTACATTTCAATTCCTGATGAATTTTCTCATCATGTTTTTTACACTCTACTATTTTTTTAAAGATGGGGAACGGCTGATTGTTTATCTGAAATATTTGAGTCCGCTGAAAGATGAACATGAAGACCTGCTTATTGCCAAATTCAACTCTATTTCCAGGGCCACAGTGAAAGGCACGATGCTGATCGGATTGACACAGGGAGGCCTCGGTGCATTGCTGTTGTGGATTTTTGGCTTTAAATCGCCAGTTGTGTTTGGTGTGGTGATGTTTATCTTGTCGGTCATTCCCATGGTTGGGGGCTGGTTGGTTCTGTATCCGGCGGCCATTTACGAGTTGGTCCTTGGCCACTACTGGCAAAGCCTGGTGATTGTCATTTTTACCGCAGTGATTATCAGCAACGTCGATAATTTCATGCGTCCCAAACTCGTCGGCCGCGACACCGGCATGCACGATTTGCTGATCTTTTTCTCATCCATCGGTGGTATTTACATGTTCGGCGTTATGGGATTTATCATCGGGCCTATCATTACCGTGCTGTTTATGACACTTATGGATATTTATAAAATCGAGTTCAAAGAACAGTTGGATCTTGCGCAGGGTGTTTTTACGGAGAAAAAAATGCAGGAAACTGAATGAGGAAACTGGGTACAATGACTGTCATACCGGTTTGTGTGTTGTGTCATGAGGAGATGCAGAAATTAAAAAGCGAAATCGCGTAGATTGATTATTCAGC
>QQUM01000220.1 GCA_008501545.1 Calditrichota bacterium | reverse complement strand
GCGGACAGGCTTTCACCTATAGCGGTGTTGAATTGGCAAAGGCCGCATGTATTGAATCTCAATATAATCTCTATATTGGCATGACGGCAGACAACACAGTCTTTGTACATCCTTTATGGGCATACCGCTATGCCGGTAATTCCTTTACAAAAGTCGCAGAATCCACGCAAGGGCCAGGCGGAGGAAGGGCTATCGCGGTTGCAGCGGACGGCACCATATTTTTTGCGCATGGGGATGGGCTGCTGAGTGCATATTTTTATGATGGGGCATCTGTTACGTACAAAGGCAGCAGTTACAGCCACCCGAATGGCACAGGACGTGATGTCGCCCTGGGAATCGATGGCACAGTCTTTCTGGCAAATGGTACGGACGGTTTGCGAGCCTATCATTATCATGCAGATTGGTTTCAAAAGTTTGATGAAATTGGCCATATCAATGACGGCGGCGCTGTAATTGGCCTGTCCGTAGCACACGACGGCACTGTTTTCGTCGCCGCCGATGATGGACTGCGGGCTTACTCCTGGAAAGATTCAGTTTTTACGAAAATTGCCCATCAGGACGATGGTGTGAGCGGTGAAGATATTGCGATTGCCCCGGATGGCACAGTGTATCTTGCTGCCGGTGAGCATGGACTGATTGCGTATGCTTTCAGTAAAACAACCACAATAGTTGCTGAAGATTCGCCAGTTCCGAACGATTTTGCCCTTTCACAAAATTACCCCAATCCCTTTAATCCATCGACGACGATCAAATTTTCCTTGCCGAAAGCCAGCTTTGTGACGCTAAAAATTTATAACATGCTTGGTGTTGAAGTCGCAACTTTGGTGGAAGGGCGAAAGCCGGCCGGCCGCCATGCGATCACTTTTAAGGCAACGAATCTGGCATCCGGTCTTCACTACTACACGTTGACAGCGGGTGAATACAGGCAATCCCGCAAGATGCTGTTGCTGCGCTAAAATGAAGTGCCAAGGACATTTTTGCTAATATTTAAATGAGCCAAGCAATAAATATGGAAACGTGAAAATTCGTATAAAACAATGAAAACACGATATTACATCGCGCTCTTATTTACGCTTACACGTTCCCGTAATCGGTTTTAAAAAGGCGAGAACGAGTAAGAGTACGCTTACGAAAACGAGAAAATATCAAAGGGAGGTTATGATGAAAAAGATGGGCTATTTAATCAGCATAAGCATGTTTGTGATGAATATTCTGCAAGCACAATTGCCATTCACTTTCAAACAGGTCGCGCATATAAATAATGGTGGATTTGCCACGGATATAGCAATCGCTTCTGACAGTCTCGTTTTTTTAGCAAATGGTGAAGATGGGCTCAGGGCCTACAAATATAACGGGACCGTCTTTATAAATACTGCGCACATCGATGATGGCGGACAAGCCACAGGCGTTGCCATCGGACCAGAGAATGTGTTATTTCTGGCAAATGGGGATGATGGATTGCGGGCATATACGTACGATGGTGCGTCATTCACCAACACCGCCCACATTGATGAGGGAGGCTACGCTTTAAGCGCGGATATAACAACAAACGGCACTGTACTTCTTGCAAATGGCGAATATGGCCTACGGGCATACGCATATGACGGTAACGCGTTCACTAACACAGCCCATGTAAATAATGGCGGTTTAGCCTCAGATGTGAAGTTCACCCCGGATGGCACGCTCTTTTTAGCCAACGGAGATGACGGATTACGCGCTTATACATACGATGGAAATTCTTTCACAAACACAGCTCATGTTAATGATAGCAGTCCCTTTGGTGGACGAGCTGTCACCGTATCTACTGATGGCACTGTCATGCTCGCAAATGGTGATCTTGGGCTTTGGGCGTATACTCTTGATGGCACATCCTTTACGAATGCTGCAAGTATGGAAAGAATCGGCTTTGCGGCTGATGTGACCACGATGCCCGACGGGACAATCTTCGTTGCCATTTCCCAGTTTATTGGTGGCGATATCAACGGCATACTGGCGCTTGATTACGATGGCAGCACTTTTTCAAAGAAAGCAGAAATCTATTTCGACGACGACACGCCCCGTGGGATTGCTGTCACTTCAGAAGGCATCGTTTTACTCGCAAACGGATACGATGGCTTGTTTGCCTTCTCTTACAGCAATGCATCGGAAGATACTGAACCTTTGCCTTATACTTTCTCTCAAATACACCATTTTGAGGAAAGCGGGCATGTCGCATTCGATCCAGACGGAACGATTTTTATTGTGGATAATGAAGCAGGTTTGCGGGCGTATAATGATGGCAATTTTTCAACGGCTTTAGCGCAAATCGATGTGAATGGCATTCCGGGCGACATCGATGTAGGCGGGGATGGCACAATTTTTCTCACGATTTATGATGATGGCCTGAGAGCATATGAATTTGACGGCGCTTCGTTCGTGATCACAGCCTATATCAAAGAAAAGAACAACAGCTTTCGGGGATTGGCAGCAGGACCGGACAGCACTGTTTTTACAACGCACGGCTTCGAGGGAATGCAGGCGTACCAATACACCGGCTCATCCTTTCTAAAAACAGCCTATTTTCAAGATCCGGGATTTGGCCTTTACGATGTAACTGTCGATGCCAGGGGGACAATCTTTACAACGCATGGCAGTATCATCCTCGGGGATTCCAATTATGATGGCTTACGCGCATTCCGTTACACGGGCGATTCTTTGATCGTAAAGGCGCATGTAGATAATATCGATTATACGGAAAATTGGGCTGATGGCATCGAGGTTTCCGTGAGCGATGACGGAATGATTTACCTGGCCAATGTCCCGGATGCCATTCGTGTCTTTCAATATGAGGAGAGCGCATTTAACAATACGGCCCACATTCAGAGCATGGGAGTGACTTTCGGTGTGGCTATGGCTGCGGATGAAACGACTTTTCTAGCCAATGGCCCCGCCCTCGGC
>QQUM01000473.1 GCA_008501545.1 Calditrichota bacterium | reverse complement strand
TCGATATCTTTTTGGAATGTAAGAAATTAAAAAATAAAACATGAATGAGCGAGGGAGGACGTATTAAATGCGTTCACAAAGTAAAGATTTCAAATCAGTGGTCTATGGGATTGTACTTTTTAGCTTCTTTTTAGCAGCTATCTGGAGTTGTGCTCCAACACCCAAAGTATCACAAGCCGAGTTAGATGCGAAAGCACGTGAAGAAGCCCGCCAGGATTCAATTGCCAGAGATTTTGAGTTAAAGAAAAACTGGAGCCTTGGCTACGAAAACTACAAGAATAAGGAATACACCCGTGTGGTTCCTTATTTTTGGAAAGTAATCGAACTCGACAAGTACAAGACATTTCTTTCCGTATATAATCTTTTGGGAAGAACTTATTTTGAGCTTGGCAAGCCGGACTCTGCACAAGTTGTGTACGAACATGGATTAAAGGAAGATCCCGATAATATCTTCCTTAACCGGAGCCTCGGGCATATCTACTCCAGTAGATACATGGAAAAAAAGGCAATCACTTCCTATGAAAAAGTTATAAAACTTGATCCTGGTAAAGAAAACGATCTTGTTGCACTTGGAACACTTTACCGGAAGTCTGATCAAATCGAAGACGCGATTGGCATTTATAAGCAGCTAGTCCAATTAAAACCGGAAAATCTTGAATATCGCCAAACGTTAAATGGTCTCTACAGCCAGACAGGCAACCAGGAAGCGCAAATTTCTGGCTGGGAAGAAATACTGGTAAAAGATCCAAAAAATAAGCAGGCGTTATGGGATTTGACCAACTATTACCGTGATCAACGGGATTGGCCTAATGCAATTAATTATATGAATAAAATTCTTGCTCTGACGCCAACAGATGTAGCTGCACGAAAAGAGCTTGCTGGTTTTTATAAAACAAATGAACAATATCGCAATGCAATCGGCGAATATGCAAAAATTTTGAAAACCGATGCAAACAATGCAGAGTTTCTTACTGAGCAAGCCGATTGTTACAAGGAATTAGGCGAACTCTCTCGCGCACGTTCTCTTGCTCGGAAAGCACTGAGAGCACAGCGTAGCTACGGTAAAGCCAATATAGTTATTGGAAGATGTTATGAATTAACCGTTGATAATTGCCAGAGCAAAGCAGGCCGTGCTGGTGCGAACTATTACGATAAGCTGGCTTATGAAATGGCAGCTGCAGAGTATAGCAAAGCGCTTAAAGATATGCGTGTTGCTGAGCTCGCTCGTTCTTATAAAGATGCGTTAGCAACCGTATTGCCGACAAAAGGTGATAAATTTTTGCATAAAAGTAAGAAACTGAGTGATTCGGTTGCTGCGTGTTATCATTGGATGGTGAAATAACCTTCATCACCCCATCTGAAACTTAGAAAAACCTCGTTATATTATTGTGCCCGGACTCTTCCGGGCACATTCTGTTTGTATTCAAATACATTCTCCTCCTAATTATTCAATATCCCAAGGAACAAGAAGTTGGAATTTTTACAAAAGACAGACACCGAAGTAGCTCAGGCCATTGCAAATGAAATTGCACGGCAAAATAATACACTGGAACTGATCGCATCAGAAAATTTTGTCAGCCGTGCTGTACTCGAAGCAATGGGACAGCCGATGACAAATAAATATGCGGAAGGATACCCGCAAAAGCGGTATTATGGCGGTTGCGAGCACGTCGATGTTGTTGAAGATTTAGCACGCGATCGGGTAAAAAAAATCTTTGGGGCTGATCATGCGAATGTGCAACCACACTCCGGTTCTCAGGCGAATATCGCAGCATATTTTTCAGTGCTTAAACCTGGTGACACGATTCTTGGGATGGACCTTGCGCATGGTGGGCATTTGACGCATGGCAGCCCGGTAAATTTTTCTGGTAGGGTATTTCGTATAATATCATATGGTGTTGAGCGCGAAACCGGGTTGATTGACATGGACCAGGTGCGAGATTTAGCAAGAAAAGAGAAGCCTAAAATCATTGTTGCTGGCGCAAGTGCCTATTCCCGTGAAATTGATTATATTACTTTTCGCCAGATAGCTGATGAAGTTGGCGCAAAACTCATGGCCGACATGGCACATCCTGCAGGTTTGATAGCTGCAGGTCTCTTGCAAAGTCCGGTGCCATATTGCCATATCGTTACATCAACAACGCATAAAACGTTGCGCGGACCACGCGGTGGTTTGATACTGATTGGTAAGGATGCAGAAAATGACATAGGAGTTTCTACACCAAAAGGGCGTAAAAAGAAATGGTCCGAAATAATCGATTCCAATATTTTCCCGGGATTTCAGGGTGGCCCGCTAATGCATGTGATTGCTGCCAAAGCAGTTGCGTTTAAAGAAGTTGCGAAGCCAGAATTTTCAACCTATGCAAGGCAGGTTATTGCGAATGCGAAAGCTTTATCAGAAAAATTGAAAAATCTTGGCTATGAGATTGTGTCAGGAGGAACAGACAATCATCTCATCCTGCTCGATTTGCGTTCGAATAAACTGACGGGAAAAGCTGCCGAGCATGCTTTGGAGATGGCAGGCATCACAACGAATAAAAATATGGTGCCCTTTGATCCTGAAAGCCCATTCGTGACGAGTGGCATCCGAATTGGAACAGCGGCTTTGACAACGAGAGGGATGCGGGAAGAAGAGATGAATGAAATCGCATTTCTGATCGATAAAGTACTCCGTAACATCGAAAATGAAAAAGTACGTACCAAAGTTTGTGAACAAGTGAAAGACATATGCATTAGATTTCCTCTTTACGATTTCTAATTCATGCAGGTAGAATATGAATTGTCCATTTTGTGATAGCAAGAACAGTAAAGTGTTGGATTCACGTTCGAGTAGTGAAGGACGTGTTATACGTCGCCGCCGGCAGTGTCTTGAATGCAAGCAACGATTTACAACAAAGGAATTTGTTGAAGAAGTTCCGCTGATGGTTATTAAAGATGATAACCGCCGGGAAGTTTTTGATCGTGAAAAAATCCGAATGGGACTGCTCCTTTCTTGTAAAAAACGACCTGTGGCTGTCGAAAGTGTCGAAAGTTTAGTTGATAAAATTGAACTGAAAATTCGTGACAAACACGTGTATGAAGTAAGCAGTGACGATATTGGTAGAATGGTCATGGGTGAGTTAAAAGCAATTGATGAAATAGCTTACATACGTTTTGCCTCGGTTTATCAAAATTTTCAGGATAAAGCAGAATTTATCGATGTTTTACATGAATTAGATTGAAATAGGCAATGAGCGAAGAAAAGAAAACTAATTCGGCAAAAAGTGACTTTAAAGCAGCAGAAATGCCTTTTTTACAACATCTTGAAGAGTTACGTTGGCGTCTTATCCGGAGTGTTGCTGCAATATTAATAGGCGCAATTGTCGCTTTCTTTTTTGCTGAACATATTTTGTATTTTTTACAGGTTCCATTTGATGCTGCCGTGAGAATGTATGCCGAGCGTAGTGGTGGCACTGATGCTGTTGAAAGAGCAAAATTGATTTATTTGGCACCAACCGAAGGATTTATGATTCAGATTAAGGTGTCGATTTTTGCCGGGCTCATTTTTATGTTACCGTATATTTTTTATCAAATTTGGCAGTTTGTTGCACCCGGTCTTTTGGAAAAAGAGAAGCGAATTGTACCAAAAATCATTGCTGCATCAACCTTTTTCTTTCTGGTTGGTGCCTTGTTCTGTTGGGCAGTTGTTTTGCGATTTGGACTTGCATTTTTACTCGGGTTTCAAAGTGAAAGTTTGCAAGCAACAATAACGATTAATGAATACATGAGTTTTGTTGTTTTGCTCATTTTGACATTTGGACTTGTCTTCGAATTGCCAATATTAGCATTTTTTCTGACAAAAATGGGAATAGTGACATCCCAGGGTATGCGTGAGAAACGAAGCTATAGCATAGTGGGTATTTTCATCATTTCTGCTTTTGTTACACCACCAGATGTGTTTACGCAAATGGCTTTAGCAATCCCTTTGCTTGCATTGTACGAATTAAGCATCTATGTAAGCCGGTTTGTCGAAAGAAAGAAACAAAATGATGATAGTGAATCGACTGCAGTCGTATGAATGGGGCAAACAGCGGATTTTAATACAATATTATGATTAACTTTAATTCAGTCGTTAAAAAAAAAACCGAAATTGCTGACTTACACCTGCATACGAACGCTAGTGATGGCGAGCTCACTCCGACCCAATTGGTGAAATTGTGTGCACGTCGAAACATAAAAACTATTGCAATAACAGACCATGATACACTCGCCGGAACAGCTGAAGCGAAAGCTGCCGGCGATGAATTCGGAATTGCTGTCATACCCGGAATTGAACTTGGGACGAACAATAATGATCGTGAAATTCACATTCTTGGTTACTATCTTGACGGAGACAATACAATTTTAAGCGATTATTTATCGGAAGTTAATGAACAGCGGTTGAAGCGCACTGAATTGATTGTTGAAAGCCTTGCGAAGCATGGAATTAAAGTAAACATCGATAAAATACTCGATAAAGCCGGTGATGGGACAATTGGGAGACCGCATATCGCCAAAGCGATGGTTGAGGCGGGCGTTGTTGGATCTTATCAGGCAGCTTTTAATCAGTGGATAGGGGATGGCGCGCCGGCATACGAGAAAAAAACGATACAACATCCCGGGGAATTATTTGAAGTTATTCATGCGAGTGGTGGTGCTGCGGTTTTGGCCCATCCCGGGACTGAATGGAAAGAAAATGAAATTCGCCAGATGAAGCGAGATGGATTGGATGGAATTGAAATCATACATCCACGACACACAAAGCGAACAACTGCACTGCTTCGTCAAATTGCATATGAATGTGGATTGCTTGTAACTGGCGGTTCAGACTTTCATACCTTAAAAAAGCGGGTTGATCCGCTGGGCAAATACGGAATTGAACAGCAGAATGTCGATAGATTGACGACTTATTGTGAGAATGGCCTCAATGCCTAATTTAGAGTGGAAACGAATCCCAGTGGGACCGTTGGCAATGAATTGCTACATTTGTGTCTGCCGCGATACGAATAAAGGAATGATCATTGATCCCGGTGATAATGTTTCGATGTTGTTAAGCACAATTGAAGAATTAGATTTCTCTCTTGAAAAAATTTTAATAACACACGGTCATTTTGATCACATTTTGAATCTCAAAGAATTCCAGCAGCAGACTGGTCTTCAGGCCCAGGCCCACCCAGCTGATAAGCCATTATTCGAAAATTTGAATAGAATTGCACAGATGTACGGACTCGAATCTGCAGGCGTTCCGGATGTTGATTTTTGTCTCAGCGAGGGCGAGCAAATTGCATTAGGAACACATTCTTTTGAAATATTGCATACACCCGGTCATTCGCCAGGTTCGGTCTCATTTCTTAGTGATGGATTGGCCATTGTCGGTGATGTGCTCTTTCAGGGATCGATTGGGCGTACAGATTTACCGGGTGGTTCTTTTGATGAACTGCTTGGCACGATTCGTACAAAACTATTACCGCTACCTGATGAAACCGAAGTACTATGTGGACATGGGGAAACAACGATGATTGGATATGAGAGGAAATATAATCCGTTTTTGCTTTGACTCTGATGTTCGTTTATTAAATTGAAATTTTCCAATAGAAGAAATTTCTTGCTTTCAATACTTGATTTTAGTATTCTTGACACTCGTTTGTCAAATTTTAGTTGATTGCATGTTATAGTTAAAATATACATAAAATCAGTATTCAAAAAGGATTTAATCGATTTGAATACTGATGGGATTAAGGTATCCCTTTTTTATTGTTCCTTGAGAATTAGGGCTGTTTTTTTTAGTTAAGTAGATCGAAAAAAAGGTTAATAATTGGCACGAAGAAAAACCAATAGCCTTGTACGCGAGATCTATATCAACTCCACCATGGCGGAAACACGTATTGCTCTCCTCGAGGAGGGAACGCTTGTTGAACTCTTCGTAGAGCTTCCTGACAATGAACGCATGGTTGGTGATATACATCTCGGCAGGGTTGTTAATGTAGTAAAAGGAATGCGTGCCGCGTTCATCGATATTGGACAAAAACAGGATGCTTTTTTGCATTTTTCTGATATCGGTGAGAATCTTGCAGAGTATAGTGCTTATATCGATCTCGATTCAGTTAAAAAAGATAATGCTCGACGCAACAGAAGGCCAATCCCTGTTGAAGGACAGGAAATTCTTGTACAAATTATCAAAGAACCAATCAGTAAGAAAGGTTCTCGCATAACGACAGAAATTTCAATACCTGGACGATTTTTTGTTCTAGTCCCCAACTCTGATATGATTGGTGTTTCAAAAAAAGTAGTCAGCGTAGCTGAAAAACGCAGACTCAAACATCTAGGCCGTTCAATTTGTCCAAAAGGTTTTGGTTTAATCATCCGTACAGTCGCAGCTGGGAAAGACGAAGCTGTACTGCGGCAGGATTTAGCGAATTTATTAAAAACATGGCGCCAGATTGAAAAAAAATTGAAAACATTACGTCCACCTAGTCTGGTTTTCAAAGATGTTGGGATGGCATCCAGTGTAATCCGTGATTTATTCACTGGTGATGTTAAACGAGTAGTTGTTGACTCACAAAAGCAGTATAAAGAAACTGTTCGCTATTTGCGGGATATTGCCCCGCAGCTCATAAATCGCGTCGAGCTTTACAAAGAACAAAAACCACTTTTCGATGTATTCGGCATCGAATCTGAGATCGAGAAAAGCCTTTCACGCAAGGTATGGACCCGAAGCGGCGGATATATCCTTTTTGATCACACAGAAGCACTTGTAGCAATTGACGTAAACAGTGGCAAGTTTATTGGCAGAGGAACGCATGACGAAAATTCTCTGCGTATTAACATTGAAGCTGGCAGGGAGATCGCACGTCAGTTAAGGTTGCGGGATATCGGCGGTATTATCGTAATCGACTTTATTGACATGGTCGATCCCGCAAACAGAAAAAAACTTTATTCGGAGTTTACGAAAGAACTCCAAAATGATCGGGCACAATCGAGTGTGAGTCCTATCAGTGAATTTGGACTGATTGAGATGACACGTGAGCGTATCCGACCTAGTTTGATGCACACATATAGTGAACCATGCCCTGCTTGTCAGGGATCAGGTCGTATCTATTCAAAAAATACTTTGTTAACGCAAATTGAGCGCAGTTTAAGCCGAATTAAAGCAGAAGACAAAGAACGCAGCATCAAACTCACAGTGAATCCTGAAGTTTCCAACTATTTGAGCACAGGTTTAAGAAGTCATATTCGACGCTTGATGTGGAAATACTGGGTTAAAATCGAGCTTGTGCAGGACGAAGACTGCGCACTCGATGATTTTACGATTTATTCCAAAAAAAATGGAAAAGAGATAGATCTTTAGAGATGTACTATTTATCGAGATGTTTTTATCCATCTCAAAAAAGATTTTCTAATACGAGTTTAAAATTTTGAGTTAGAAGGAGTGTTTCGATGTACGCTGTTGTTGAAGTCGGCGGAAAGCAATACACGGTTGAAAAAGACACGAAAATTGTTACGGAGAAATTGGTTGGTAAAGCTGGTGATTCCATCGAACTTGATCGCGTTCTTATGTGCGTTGATGGCGAAGATGTCAAAATTGGCCAACCGGTAGTGGAAGGCGTTGTTGTCAAAGCCACAATCGAAGATGAGTTTCGTGGGAAAAAGGTCATTGTCTTTAAAAAGAAGCGCCGTAAAGGATACCGTGTGAAGAACGGTCATCGCCAGGAGCAGGTTGCCTTGCGCATCAATGAAATTTCCGTTTCGTAACGAAAATAGTAATATAAACATAAAATAAGGAGCGACTCATGGCTCATAAAAAAGGTGTGGGTAGTTCGAAAAACGGTCGTGATTCGAATCCCCAATATCTTGGCGTTAAAAGATTTGATGGCCAGGAAGTGACGGCTGGCAGTATTTTAGTACGTCAGCGTGGAACAAGGATCCATCCTGGAGAAAATGTGAAAAAAGGACGAGACGATACTTTGTTCGCAGTCATAGATGGCTCGGTTAAATTTGAACGAAAAGGCCGCTCCAGAAAAGTGGTCAATGTGTTTGCAAAGTAAAACTGAAAAAGCCAGAAGATGAAAGTCTTTCTGGCTTTTTCAGTTTTAATTAATAACTGGCATAGAATTACTTAATTTGTTTTAAAACTGTTGTTCAGTTATTTTTAATTTCAAGTAATAGATTTTTTTGCAATAGAATAGTTAACGGCAAATCTTCTTCCTTCATATCTTCAATTATATTTTGCACTACTGACGGTTTTACATTCTTAACCAACGCACTGAAATTGAAGAACGTGATTTAACCATTTACAAAGAGGAGTTTTTATGAAGATAAGTGTAATTGGTGCAGGCAATGTCGGAGCAACATGCGCCCAACGAGTCGCTGAAAAAGAATTAGCGAACGAAGTGGTCCTTGTCGATATTATTGATGGTGTTCCACAGGGGAAAGGTCTCGATATGTGGGAATCAGCGCCGGTTGAGGGCTTTGACACACAAATCATTGGAACGAATGGTTATGAAGAAACCAAAGATTCAAGTGTCGTCATCATTACAGCCGGGCTTGCGCGCAAACCTGGCATGAGCCGTGATGACTTGCGTGACAGCAATGCCGGTATCGTTAAAGGCATTTCAGAGCAAGTTGCTAAATATTCCCCTGATGCGAAGATTATCCTCGTGACAAATCCACTTGATGTTATGACTTACGTCGCTTTTAAGACGACCGGTTTTAAACCACAAAATGTATTCGGACAGGCAGGCGTCCTGGATACGGCACGTTACCGTACATTTCTTTCTATGGAATTAGGCATTTCTATCCGGGATATTCAGGCCATGGTACTCGGTGGACATGGTGATGATATGGTGCCATTATTGAGTTACACAACCGTTTCCGGAATCCCAATCACACAATTGGTTCCCCAGGACCGACTTGACGCAATCGTGGAGCGCACTCGCAAAGGTGGTGGCGAAATTGTGAAATTCCTGAAAACTGGAAGTGCTTATTATGCCCCATCAGCAGCGGCAGTGGAAATGGCTGAAGCCGTTGTTCGTGATAAAAAACGCCTGCTTCCATGCAGTGCCTGGTTAAGCGGCGAATTTGGTATCACTGACACATATGCAGGTGTGCCGGTCGTGCTTGGGAAAGATGGTGTCGAAAAAATCGTTGAGATTGATCTGACAGATGCAGAAAAAGAAATGCTGAACAACTCGGCGAATTCTGTTAAATCGAATATTTCCCAATTAGATATTTAATATGATGCAGATGCTTCCATCACCCCTATGTGATGGAAGCATCATTCCTTTCTATAGGTTCATTCTTACGAAATCCCACATGAATGCACACCTTGTAGTCCGCTGATAAACACTTCGTAATTCAAAAAAATTCACATTATCAACAGTCCAGTACTATAAAACTTCAATTACATGTGGATCAGCTGGTGGTCAAAGGTTGAGATCGTTAAATCTTCGTATAGTTTTTCAATGAAATGTGGGCCATACTTCAGCATATAGGGAACAAAGTTAAAGACGCGTTCCTGCAAAGTGTTGTTGGGATAGATTGCTTCTCCAAGCCTGGTGATTTGATTCTGCAGTTGTGTTTCCTTGCGACGTGCAGCCTGAACAGCTTTTTTTTCCAGATTACCGAAGGCTGCATTGATTTTGCCCGACGTATTTAATAACATTTTTTCCAGGGTTGGATCTATTTTATTTAGTTCCTCCGATAAAGCAGATAATTTACCAGGTATTTCCTCTTGCAAGGTATGAATCTGGTGAAAGAAAGTATCGGATACATTGCCTCGAACCACCTGTCCAATAAGTTTGTCGATGGGTTGCCACAGGTCAAGTATGGAAAGCTGGTGCTTATCCAAAAGCCGGTCGATAGCTGGCTCGATGATCGTCACTGATTTGCGCGGGTAAATTATTGGCATTGGGATATCAAATCTTTCATAGACTCCTTTTAATTGCGCAAAATAGGCGGCCTCAGCCGGCCCGGCGATATAAGCCACAGTGGGGAAAAGTGTATCCTGGGTGATTGCTCGCAACGCAACATTCGGACTGAATTTTTCCGGATGGTTTTGTAGCTCTTGCAACAATTCGTCCTGACCAAAAGAAATTTGAGCGTCTCCTGCAATTATATCACCCTCACGTTGTTCCAGTCCCAGGCGTCCTTCCGCGTTATAAAAGATGTTAAACCGACCTTGACGGATTTGGATTTGGTTGTGGTATTCCAGCTTTTGCAAGGCGTTGGAAGCTTCGATGACAGCTTGCGTAGAAGGGCTGTTTTGTTCAATTTCTTGCTGATATACAGCTGTTAACATTTTTTTTATTTCGGGATCAGAAGGATCGATGAGAACGATTCCAAAATCTTGCAGACAGTGCATAAGCCAGTGACCAAACGCATCACTGAAGCTCGTTCCAGGCGTGTAAGCTTGCTGCAAATAGTGAAAAAGTGGGTCCTTGAACTCGGTGTCATGGAAAAAATTCCGAACTGAGTCAAACAAGTTTTCAATGTCACCGGAAATTTTCGTTGTGGCCATCGGTTGCTTTTGGTCGTGCGCAAGATCGTATGTTATGCGTTGCAGTTTGTTATGTCGATCGATAACGTGAGTGTGATTTACTTCAGCAAAATCTGAGTCATCTGCGGCTAACCAGAAAACCGGGATAAAACCGTTGTTGCAGGTTCTGCCAAGTTTATCTGCTAATTTTATCGCTGTGAGTGCTTTGTAGAGAACATAGAGCGGGCCACCGAACAAGCCTGTCTGTTGCCCGGTGACGATCACATTTGCATTGTTGTTGGTAAGACAATTAATGTTTTCCAGTGTTTTATTTCCGGCACCCCATTTTTTATTTTGTTGCAGCAGGATTCTGCCAAGTTTTTCCCGTGGGTATTTACGAGACTGGACTTTTTCAACCTGCAGCCGAAAATTGTTTTCGTCATGAAAATCATACTGGTAGAAGGGGGCAACCTGATCGAAATTGTTTACATAATCATTGTATAACGCGCTCATCCCGGGAAGTTGGTCGCTGGTAATTTTCATCGAATTTGCTCCTGCGGGTGGTTGAATTCTTAATTCTGCTACGGTTTTATGTGAAAGAGTGTCCATCGATTGTACTCATTTCAATAAGTGTTCTGTTGATGGACAGCCTTGCGAACAAAGAGTTTAAATGAAATATTTCATTGCATTTAAAAACGTAATTGGAAGTTGCATCGATGAAGATTCATGTGCGTGGGTGAAAGATGCGCTATGCGTTTATTTTAAATACACCAGGCGTTTTGTAAGGGATTTATTTTCTCCGGTAGCGGTGTTGTATTTGGCCTCGATGATGTAGACTCCGTTGGCGACATGCTGGCCTGAATTATTGGTCCCATCCCAGTCAATGTTTAGTAAACCGGAATCAACTTCTTCAGATAAAATTGATCGCGTCAACCTGCCACGCGTGTCAAAGATACGGATGGATAATCGACCTGGTTGCGGGACGTTAATTTGCCATTGGGTCAATTTACCGAATGGATTTGGGTAATTTTGTGATAGAGTGAAATTTTGTAATAAATTATCCTCATCACTTACCGCTGTATCAGCAACATTAACAAGGAGAAAAAAACCGGCAAATGCGCTGTCAGGCGGGATGATGTGCTGTGTGGTGTCAATCACGA
>QQUM01000456.1 GCA_008501545.1 Calditrichota bacterium | reverse complement strand
ATTCCAATCGATTGTCATTTCCCATTTGCAAAGGCATGTATAAACCCACGCGAAAAATAACGGGAAGGGAGTATTCCAAAGTGTGCACATCGCCCGGCAATGCGCTGTTGTCGCCATATTTATCCGGATTGGCATCGTAACGAATACGCAAATCCCTACCCGAATAACCTGCTTGCAAGCCGAAGTTGGAAATGCTGGCGCCAATGCGCATGCGGTTACTGGTCAGTTGATAGACAGTGCCTACGTTAAAAGAAACTGTGCTCAATGAACTGTGCCAAATTCTTTCCTGAAGATAATTCGCCTGTACACCCAACGAAAATCGGTCAGTCAGTTGCTTGCCGTATCCCAACCCAAATGCAATATTTGCAACCGTATAGCGCTCTCCTGTTCCAAGGGGTTGATCTACGGTGCGCACATCGATCTCACCGGAGTTCAAAGCGGTGGCGCTGAGGTAGAGATTGCCCAATTCACCGGCATTGATTAGTGCGGCGGCGTAGTTGTAACTGATATCCGCAAGCCATTGGCTGTTGGTGAACTGGATGCCGAATTTATCCTGCATGCCAATGGCCGCCGGATTGAAATAGGCTGAGATAACTTCCTCATGCATCGCAACACCGACATTGCCCATTGCGGCTGCCCTGGCGCTGGGTTCGATGAGCAGGAATTGACCAATAGTGGTTCCGGTTTTGCTTTGACCGAAAGCGCATTCTCCCAGTAGGATCATGCTAATGAGAACGGTGACGGCCAGTTTTATTATAGGATTCTTCATTTATATCTGCCCTCACTCATTTAATTATCGCAAATTTATCAATATGCACGCCCAGATTACCTCCATCGACATGATAGAGGTAGAGGCCAGGGGCGACATCCAGATTGTCTTTTGTTCGTAAATCCCAGGAGACATAGCCATCGTTCGATCCATCGTGCTGCAGCGTCTGCACCAATTCTCCGCGAATGGTGTAAATGCGGATGGTGCAATTGGCAGGCAAACCGCGGAATTCGAGACGGCGTTCTCCCCGGCCGGAAACGGCAAAACGTTCGGCTTCAAAACTTGCAGAACCAACATAAGGATTGGGAACTACATACGGCTTTTGATTGAATTCTTCATCCGCAAGTTGGGAATCGATATACTGCGCTTTGGATGTGAACTGATAGACATCGTCAGCGCCCAAAGGCAGATTGACCTGCAAGTTGTAGACATCTCCCGGCCCCGGTGGCTGGATTGGGCCGCGTTCCGTCTGGCCGGTGGTATCGAGCACAACGCGCCAGGTAACTTGCGGGCGCGTCGGCGCCTTGGGATCGTAGGTCATCACATCGATGTACTCCGACGGATAAGCCTGGCTCAGGGTACCGTCTTCATCCAGATCGCGGAAGCGAAATTTCAGGCGCAAATCTTCGTCCTCCCCGTGCGCGACGATGCGGAATTTTGCCGGGCGTTTTGGCAAACCGATGGCGCCCAGAGAGGTGTCCTGATAGGTATCGCTAAAGGTTATCGAAATATCATCCGGGTACCCCGGTCGGATGAAATTGATTGGCAGCAGATACTGATATGTCGATTTAAACCGCACGTTGGTCGGACTTTCGGGTGTGAATCCGCTGCGAATCGTGTCGATTGACATGGTTTCCGGCGTCGAAATGATGGGCATCAAACCGGCCGCCACCTGGCCGATGCCTTCGCCTTGCAAATCATATCCGTTGGTGAATAGAGCCTGCCCCGTTGTTATGTCGTGAAAATCATAATACTGCGCACGAATGCTCTCCGGTGAAGCGGCACGGAAGGTGATATTGAATTCATGATCTTCAGGAACCAAATCGGAATTTACAACCACAACGTCAACCTCGCCTCGACCAGAGCCGGAGATTTTGGTTACATTGGAGGTTGTCGCCGGCACAAATCCGGAAACTTTTGGATTCGGTTGCATGGCCACCACATTTTTTGGTAAAATCGTTCCACCGCGAGGGGTGCGCGAAACCGCGATGGCGTTTTCCGAAGGATAAAATTCAAGCGAATCCGAACCGTGGTCATACGATGTGACGGCGTAATAATATAGCTGACCGTTTTGCACCGTCGTATCGGTATACGTGTGCTTAATGCCGGTATCCTTGCCCAGATAATAGGAAACACCCTCCACGGAAATATTGGAAAATCCTTTTTTTCCATTTTTTAAGTCAAATTGAGCGATCGGCTTGCCGTTTCCAATCGGCCCGGTGCCCCGAGCCGTGCTTATCACACGTGGATCCTGAAATTCCGGATCGGTTGCGCGGTAAATGCGATAACCTTCAAAATCATTACGCAATGTAACAGGATCAGAGCCGCGTTCGGACACATCATCCCAGGATAAGCGCACGTATCCATCGCCACTTTCGGCGGTAAGGGTGGGCATTTCCGGCGGTGTGGCAAACTGGTAATTGGCATTGTAGATGCGCTGCACGGTACGCACTGTGTTGCGTAACTCATCCAGGTCAGCGCCGTAGGCCAGCGCCAGGCTGAATCGTTCGGTTTTGCCGGCCTGTAATGTAAATGGCCCTGAAGCGAATAAAAAGCCGATATTGTAATTCAATGCCACGCCTGTATCAAACCGGTCTGCAGGATTAAAGGCGGTAAATTTATCGTACAACCGCTGCGGCCAATTTTCTCCCGAACTGAAAAAGACGATATTATCGACCTCTGTGCTTGGATTGCCCTGGCCTGCGCGGATGCGGTTCAATTTAAAACCGGTTAAGCCTATTTGATCGGATTCGTGCAAGTCGGTGCGGTCAAAATTGGTTTCGCCTTCTGTGGGCATACCGTCCTCTTCACCAGTGTCGTTTGTGCCGAAAACACCATCTCCACCAGTATCGTGCAATTCTGCAATCCAATCGAGGTCTTCATCGCCAGTCCACCATTTTCCCTCACGAAATGCAGGGCGCCCTTCAATCGGGCCGAACTGTTGCTCAAACCGC
>QQUM01000409.1 GCA_008501545.1 Calditrichota bacterium | reverse complement strand
AGCCGGATGCCAGCCAGTGTTTTGTAGAAAAATGCGTCGATACTGCCGGTCATCACATGGTTGTGTGACTGCTTCAGCGTCCAGAATTCGCACATCGTGGTGTATTTTTCCACCATGTCGCTCCAGCTGGGATAACCGGTTTGCGTTGCCAGCAGCCAGGCGATGTCGGCCCGGTCATATTGCGTAAGCACTTCGATCATGTATTTGGAACCGAGTACGCCGGTGGTCAGGTGGCCGTCGTTCTCTTCGACAATATTGTGAATGAGATTACCGAGCACGGCTTGCTGATGTGCTTCGGGAACGAGTCCGAGAAATAACGGAAATGCGTTTGCCATTTGGCTGCCGTCGTTGTAGTCGTTGGTTTTGGGATGAAAGAAGTTTTTGTTGTATGCCTGCCTGATTTTCGCTGCCAAATCAGTAAAATGCTGTGCTTCAGTGGTTTTACCCAAAATATTGGCCATTTTTGCGAGAATCTCTGCATTCCAGAAATAAAAAGTCGTGGGCACCGAAACCGGCTCACCTTCCTTCCAATCCTCTACTAAACTGCCCCAGTCGCCAATCCAGCCGGATGGCACGATGTAATCTGTTGCCAGGGAATCGAGAAACTGCATGTAGCGCTGCATGGCGTCGAAATGCTCGGCGAGAATGCGTGCATCACCGTACTGGACGTAGTGCAGCCAGGTCATGATGATGTAACTGCTGCTCCACTCGACGCCTTCATCCCGGATGTAGGGCCGCGGCGAGATGATGGGAATATCGCCGGTGGCTTCGTCCTGATTCAATCGAATACCGCTGAACCAGGTGCGGTAAAACAACGGCATATCGAAATTAAACATCGCTTCCTCTGCCGTGACCTGTGCATCACCGAACCAGCCGAGCCGTTCGTCGCGTTGCGGGCAGTCGAGGGGATAGCCGATGCTATTGCTTTTTTGCGACCATACCGTGGCGTGGTGAATTTTGTTGATGGTTTTATTGCTGCTGGTGAAATTACCCGTGCGTTCGAAGGCCGTGTGTACCACGCAGCCCTTCACCGACTCGATGTGCGGCAGTTCCGGCTCACCGGTAATTTCCAGATATTTAAAACCAAAATAGGTAAAGCGGGATTCATATGTTTCGCTGCCATCGCCCTTCAAGATATAAGTTGCCGTGGCCTTCGCATGCTCGTTGCTGGTGATGTCGATGTTGCCATCATCGAAAATGTCCTCGGCGAAACGCAGTTGCACTTTTGTGCCCTTACGCCCGTTTAGCTTTATTTTTGCCCAGCCGGCAAAATTTTGTCCCATGTCGTAAACCAGCACACCCGGTTTCGGTTTGAAAACCTGTACAGGTGTGATTTCCTCAATGACTTTTGTGGGCGGCATGGTGTGGGATACGAGCTCTCCACCTGGCTCTTCAACGATATTGACCGGCTGCCAGTTTGCGGCGTCGAATTCAGGCGTTGCCCAGCCAGCGATTTCCTGTGTTGCATCGTAAATTTCGCCATCGTAAATACAGTTGAAAAGCACAGGGCCCGGTGCGTGTTTCCATTGATTGTTGCTGGTGATAATTTGGGTTTCACCATTTGTGTATTCGATATGCAATTGCAAAAGCGCACGTTTGGCGCCGAACCATTGCATCCGGTAGGGGCGCCACCATTTTTTATAGGGATTGAACCAGCCGTTGCCTAAATGAAGTCCCAAAGCATTATCGCCCTGCGTGAGTTGTGTTGTGACTTCGTAGGTGTCGTACAAAACTTGCTTGCGGTAGTTGGTTTTCGCCGGTGCCAGCACATGGTCACCGACACGCTTGCCGTTGAGATACAACTCGTAATGCCCCAGACCCGTGACGAAAACGCGTGCACGTTTTATTCTGTTATCGCAGGAAAATTCATTTCGCAACAGGACCGAGCGTCCATTGTGTATGACGGTATCTTCACAGGCGTATTGTTCCTTAGCCCGCTTAAAAAATCCGTGCGCTGCTCGTGGTTCTTTCGCAGGACCGGCTCCGATCCAGGACGCCTGCCAGTCGCTTGCCTCAAGGAGCGCCGTTTGAAATGCAGCGATCTCACTCTCGAAACGCTGGTCGTTTTTGTCGAAGACGATCACTTTCCAATAGTATTGGTTGTTGCTTTCGAGTGCTTTGCCCTGATAGGGAATGTGATTGGATTGTGAAGACTTCACAATTCCGGAATCCCATAAATCGCCCTGGTTTTTTGCAATTGCAGCATCGGTTTCTGCGACGAGAATTCGGTAGGCCGTCTGCTTTTGCCCGCGGATATTCGATTCGAGAATCCAGCTGAAATGCGGATTTTTTTGATCGATGTTGTTGGGATTTTCTGTGTATTCACAAAGCGTTTTTATGATAGCAAGATCGGGAGAAGTTTTTGAGGTGCAGTAAAAATTCCCCAGAATCAGAATTACAAAAATAAATACCTTGACAGAATTTTTCATAAAACATTCTCCTTTTCGTGCTCCTACTCGTACTCTTATTGTTCGCGCCATCGGCTTATAAAATCCGGGAAAGAATAGAACGACGAGGTTCTGCTCAAGTGAATTGCAATACCGGCGTTTCATTTTAAAAGTGATTTTAATACGATACTATTCAATGTCATCCCACCAGTGTAAAATTCGCAACGCCCGCAGCGTATTCCAACGGCTTGGTTGTCCGATTTTTTCCATGTCAAAGAATACCTTTGCCGGGTATTTGAGCTCGAGTTTCCAGAACCCGTCCACTGTCTGTTTTTTTGTCATAAGCGCCACTGCATCGTTCATTCGGGCATCTTTGTTGAGATTCTTTTCCTGGAAATAATCAAGACCACGCATGATGTCGTAGTGCCAGCGGGGTGGAAAGACGAGTTTTGTCATGTTCGCATTCACAGTTTTCCAGGTAGTGTTTGATTTGTACAAATGGTGTTGCAGCAAAAATTCGATGCCTTCATCCTGTTTTTTCTGCACGGTTGCAATATGTTCTTGCTCAGGGAAAGCCTTTTCAAATTCCCACAGGCCTTCCAGCACTGAAATTGTCGTATGAAATGAACTGTGCGTAGCGCCCCGGTAGCGTTCGCAATTCCATCCTTTATCTGCCATTTGTTCCGAAAATAAATAATCCACCATTTTAAAGAGACGCTCATCATGCATTTGAAAATGGCACAGCATCGATAAAAGCATACCAGTGACACAGCATTCGCCCTGCTTCCAGGTTTTCCAGTAATTGATTCCGCCATCGGGCGCATAAAATCCACGATCCAAAAGAAGACAAGCGGCGCGAATTATGTGTTCATCCGCAGGTGCACCGAATCGTTTTAGAAGGAGCAATGTGTAAAATGTAGATGTCCACTTCGGTGAGTACAGTGCATTCGACCAGGTGCCATTTTCCTGCTGTAGATCGATGAGGCGTTTGCCCCAACCTTGTTTTAAAATCTGTGCCTGTTCTGCTTCGATGGCTTTAGAATCGGCATCGGTTAAATCGCGCAAAGTCTGGTAGCGAATGGCTGGATCGCCCTCGAGTAGCCAGCGAATTTGTTTGTTGTATGGTTCTTTTATGCGCATGCTAAAAATATGAGCAGTTTATAAAAGTGATCAACTCGTCATGAGGTATAATAGAATTAGTTGTTTAATAACACGACTTTTGTGACTTATTCCTGAATGAGCAAAGAAGAGAGAATAAAGTCTCCACTACAAACATTAAATTTTGACAAATAACAAACTAGAAGTTCATCCATTCGAATCAACAACCTGAATTACCACATGGCCTTTTTTGTGCCCTTTTTCTACATATTTATGCGCTTCGACAATCTGCTCCAGGGGATAACGCCGATCGATGTAGGTTTTTATTTTTCCCGCTTCGATCAATTCTTTCAGAAAAATCAAGTCATCGGTTTTGATGCCGTTTTCCGAACCGGAGTGTTTGGTGACATTGAGGTAAATCCCATTCTTTGTTAACACTTTTTTGCAGCAGGATGCAGGCAATTTATCAACTGTGTCGAAAATAATGTCGTACATTTCATCACCTGTAGTAAAATCCTGTTTGGTGTAATCGATCATCTTGTCCGCCCCCAGTGTTTTGACCCATTCCAGATTCGCGGTGCTGCACACAGCGGTTACTTCAGCGCCATGGTATTTGGCGAGTTGCAGCGCAAATATACCAACACTTCCTGACGCGCCGTAAATCAACACCTTTTGTCCATTTTTGATCGTTGTCTTTCGCAGGACTTCCAATGCCGTGAGTCCGCCAGTGGCGGCGCCCGCTGCGGCTTCCTCGAAACTCATGTTTTTGGGTTTCGGTGCGACCAATCCATATTTCACATGCGAAACGTTTTCAGGCAGGCAGATGTACTCTGCATAAGCGCCGAAGACGAAACCAGCCGATGCGTAGACTGCGTCACCATGCTTGAATCGTTTGAAATCCTGCCCAACTGCTTCGATCTCTCCCGCCAGTTCCATTCCCAGAATAGCCCGCTTTGGTTTCGTGATACCCAGGTACAGTCGAAATGGTATTTTTTGCCATGTGGGAATATCTCTAAATCCCCGGATTTTCGTATCGCCGATGTGGCAGGTGGTTGCATGCACTTTGATTAAAACCTCATTGGCTTTTGGGATTGGTTTGGGTACATCGCGAAGCTCCAGAACCTCGGGTGGGCCATATTTTGTGCAAATGACGGCTTTCATGTTTCCTCCAATGAATTTTAATTTTATTCTCTCTAGGAACATAGAATAAATTGCGTGTAAATCAAATATCAAATTTATGTTGGGTATACTCCTGCAAGTGAATTCGATGGCATCCACAGCGCGCAGCGTGTGGAGAAAGTGGGTTCGGTGAATAAAAATATTCCGCCGGAGCAATTACCGCCATATTTAAGTGCGGCGGTGGAGATGAGGAAGGCTATAAAACAGCGTAAAATATACAGTTTTGCTTTTCTCAGGTAAAAAATGAAGTTCTGCCAGATAGACTCTCATTGTGGGGATGCATAAAAAATGGCAAATAGAATTTTATCGCCAGTACAATAATTCTGCTTGTATTTATTCCTGCATCGCAATTTGTACACATGATGCGCAAGGGGTTCAATTAGTCTGTTTTTCTTTTCTTGCCAAAATCAGGGGTGATCTTGGTGTGTTTCTCAAGGATGATTGTTTTTTTTTATCATGACCACGGGAGAAATTTATGCAAACCAGGGCTGTTTTCAGGAAATTCAGTTGTATTCTCGTACTATTTCTGATGAGTTTGTTTTTTATTCAGCATGTTAATGCTTCTTCTGCAGCCTCAGGCACCTTTGAAATTACTCAACCTGACGGAGCCAGATTCGACGCAATACAAAAAGGGGATGAATGGCAGAACTGGGTATAGAATGAGCAGGGTTTTACTATTGCAAAGCAAACAGATGGATTTTGGTATTTTGTTGAGCGATATGATGGCAGAACACCGGTCTTCACCTCTACCCGAGCGCATGAAGCACCCCCGGAAAGTATGTCGAAACATCTGCGTCCCGTTCGTCAAACGGGGCTGGATCAACCAAGTGCCGAAGCGGGCCCGGTCGGCCCTTTTAACGGCGCCATTCTTTATATCTTAACCGAATTCACTGACCAGGCAGGCGAGACAACCGAGGCGAGCTGGGCCTCTTTCATCGCCAACAACATCGATGATTTCTATAACACCGCCAGCTATGGCGATGTCACGCTATCCCCGTCCAATGAGACCTACGGCGTTGCCAACAACGGCGTGGTGGGTTGGGTCAACGTGGGCTATGCGCACCCGAACACCTCAGGCAGCACCGGCACACCGAACCGGCAACTCACACGGGACGCCATCCTTGAAGCGGATCCGTATGTGAATTTTGCGGCGTATGATGCAAACAGCGACGGTTACGTGGATTCCGATGAGTTGGCCGTTGTGATTATTGCAGCGGGATACGAAGCTGCGCTCGGCGGCCACCCATCTCCAAGTGTGTGGGGACATAAATGGTCGGTTGGCGGATCAGTGGCGGCACCCGTTGTCGACGGCGTGACAGTCGGAGCCTATAACGGCGGCAACGGTGGATATGCCCAGTTCGGCGAGCTGCACCAATTTTCTACTCCGCCTCACTGGCAGGCGACCATGGGAATCCAGGTGCATGAGCTGGGTCATTTGATTTTCGGCATGCCCGATCTTTATGACACCGACGGCACCTCAGATGGCGTCAGCAGATGGTGTGTTATGAGTGGCGGTTCATGGGGCAGTTCAAATACCGATGCGCATGGTGGAGAAACGCCCGTGCTGCCTTGCGCCTGGATTAAATACAATCAAGGCTGGGTGGACGGCGCTGAGGGCAATGGGACCGAATCCATGACAGCCGCAGGCGATGCGGTGGCAAACGGCTCGAACACCGTCTTTAAAGCCTCAACCTGCAACACGCCCGATGAATACTTCCTGGTGGAAAATCGTCGTCCGCTGGGCTATGACAGGGGACTCGAGCGATGGATGGGCGCAAGCTTTGGCGGCCTGGCCATTTTCCATGTGGATGATTCGCAAACCAGCAACTCAAATGACTCCCATCGGTGGGTCGATGTGGAAGAAGGCGACGGCGACGCGGATGGTCCGGGGCAGACCACCGATTTATGGTATCAAGGCCATGCCGTTACTTTTAATGAAGCTTCCATCCCGAACAGCGAGCAATACAATGGCTCACAAAGCAATGTGGCGATCACAAACATTACTCCTGCAGGGACAGTGATGACAGCGGACTTTGCTTCATGTCTCGCTTCGCCGCCAGCAGCTCCATCCAATTTAACTGTTACACTTTATCAACCAGCTACAATTGAGTTGGCCTGGACTGATAATGCAACGAATGAAGATGGCTTTAAACTTGAACGAAAAGAAGATGATGGCGAATTTGTTGAAATAGGCATTCTTGCTGCCAACGTAACTGTTTTCAATGATACCTATGTTCCGGAGATTGTTTATACTTATCGTATTCGAGCATACAATACAAGTGGTCATTCGGACTACAGTAATGAAGCTTCTTTACCCACTCAACAACCGCTCGCAGCACCGACGGCGTTATCCGCATCAACAACAGGTTCCACAACTATCGAATTAACCTGGATGGACAACGCAACCGATGAAACCGGCTTCAAACTGGAACGCAAACAAGGCGGTGGCGCTTTTGCCGAAATCGCCACACTCGTAGCCGATTACACTACATACATCGATGTAGGGCTCACGGAAAACACAAGTTATACCTACCGCATTCGCGCGTTTAATGACGGCGGTAATTCAGATTACAGCGCTGAATTGCAGGTAATCACCGACTCAGGGCTTGATCCCAACACCAACATCGCGCTTAATCAACCGGTCGCTGTTGGCAGCCAAATTCCTTCCTATCCCAAAGAAAATGCAGTGGACGGCAGTGCGAGTACTGCCTGGGGTGGCGAGAAAGCGGGCAACAACTGGCTGCGCGTTGATGTGGGCGCAGGCCAAACTGTTGGACGAGCAGTGATCAAATGGGCCGGCGGCTATCATGCCACAGCCTATGAATTACAGCTTTCCGACGACGCTGCAAGCTGGACCACGGTTCACACTACCACGAGCGGCGCAGGCGGCGATGAAGAAATTACCTTCGCGCAAAGCATGGCACGCTACGTTCGTTTGTACATGACCGCAGGGGTGCATTCCACCTATATCGGTGTGATGGAATTGGAAGTGTACCACGGCGGTGGTTCAACGACGACTCCGACCGCGCCATCAGGCCTTGCCGCAACAGCTAATGGCGCATCAGTTGATCTCACCTGGACGGACAATGCCAATGACGAAGCCGGTTTTCGCATTGAACGCAAAAAAGCAAGCGGCGTTTTCATGGAAGTGGGCGTAGCAGTTGCCGGAGCGACGTCTTACTCGGATCTCGGTTTGGAAGCATTCACCACCTACACCTATCGCGTTCGCGCTTACAATGGCGCAGGGAATTCCAACGCCAGTAACGAATCTTCCGCAACAACCGCGCAAGCGCAACAACCGCCTGCCGCGCCAAGCGCTTTATCAGTCACCGACGCCAGAAATACGGAAATTGATCTCTCCTGGACAGACAACGCCTCCGATGAAGACGGTTTCAAAATCGAGCGCAAAACAGGGGCGGGGACCTTCGCGGAAATCGCCACAGTCGGCGCTGACATGACTTCACACACCGATACCGGATTGAGTCCGAGTACGACCTATTCTTATCGTGTCAGAGCGTACAATTCCGGCGGCAATTCTGCTTACAGCAATGAAGCTTCCGGAGCGACGACGAACACCAATCAAAACCTGGCGCTCAACAAACCGGTGAGTGTTTCCGGAACCTATCCGGGAACAGCAGCGGTCAATATTATTGACGGCGATATCGGCACATACTGGGGTGTGGCAAGCGGCGGCAATCCTAACCAATGGGTGCGCATCGATCTCGAAGTCGCCGAAACCGTGGGACGGGTCGTCATCGAGTGGAATGCCCCCTATTTCGCTGACGGCTATGAAATCCAGGTTTCGGATGATGACGCAAATTGGACATCCGTTTACTCAACATCCTCTGGCAACGGTGGAAACGATGAATTCACTTTCACTCAGACCTCCGCGCGTTATGTGAGATTGTACATGACCTCGCAAAACAATCCGGGTGGGTACAGTTTGTTTGAAATGGAGATCTATTCCGGCCCGGCGTCAGCGGCTTTAGCCAAAGACAGCGGCGAGGATATTCTTGGCACAGCAGTCATTCCAGATGGGTTCGCGCTGCATCAGAACTATCCGAATCCGTTCAATCCGCAAACCACCATTTCTTTCTCACTGCCTGAAAAAGCACATGTTGCGATCAAGATTTTCGACATCACCGGAAAAGAAGTGGCGATCCTTGGTGGCAAGGTCTACTCCGCCGGCGCTCACTCCATTGCATTCGAGCCCAAAGGCTTGCCCAGTGGTGTGTATATGTACGTGATGAAGGCGGGGAATTATCGTGAGTCTAAGCGTATGCTTTATCTCAAATAAGTTGTTTCAACCTTACGAAGGCTCCAAACCTTCGTAAGGTTACTGCTTTCAAAATACTTGACTATAAAATAAAATTGTAATATTATACAAATTATTTTATAGAGATACAATTTCACACCACGCATCCACCTCATTTTCCCTTAAATAATTTTTCACTCAAATGCGCAAAAATTCTGCAGAATTGCCAGGAATTTTTCTCTGCTGATTTATTATTGTATGGCGGCTTTATAACAATCAATTCCCATTATCAAAAAGGAGCATGTTGTGTCAACCGAAAAAACTACAAATTTAACTGAAAAAATTACGTGTTTGTCTAATAGAACGATGCAGCCTTCCGGGACAAGGCTTAAAATTGAATCAAGCGAAGGTATAAGTAAGAATAGTATTATATCTGGCCGTCGGCATCTCCATTTTTGGGATATAGCTGGATCAATCTCTTTTAATTTGACTCTCCCTCACTGCGATAAAGTGGAACTAAAACTGAAAGTAATACAGCGTTCCGGTTCAAATGTATTTCAGGTTGTCATCAATGACAAGCCGTTCGGTGATTTACAACGGACTTCTGGTTACAAAGACTACCTTACAAAATCTTTCGATGTTTCCGAAGTCATCAAACAAGGTGAGAACATTATCAAGTTAGATAAATGCAGAAATTTGATGTTGCATGAAATTTCTGTAGAAATTGAAGGGGCGCAATTCGAAGTTTATGACACCTCGAATGACGAGATCCAAAAAAATATCCGTACTATTTTGGACAAATTGTCTGTCGGAAGTCCGGTCGTTGCAGCCACAGGTACAAAAGAGAATCCAAAAGAGATTACAGCCGGATTTATTTTTTGTGATTATCCTGATTTGCAGGGAGAAGACAATATTGACAGTTTAAAGGCAGAACTGTTGGGACCCAAAGATGACAACGGTCGCTCTGAACTTGAGGCATTCATTCACCGTGAATCAAATGGGACTGTTAAGTTAAATATCGAAGTGTATGGTGAAACGGTTGACGAAGTTGTCAAACCCAAATGGGTTAGATTACCAAATGATCATACCGATTATATAAAAAATTCTACAAAAATAGCAGCTGATGCAGATACCGAGATTAATTTTCCGGATGATTGGGATATTGCAATGTTTGCATTTCCGGAATTAAAGTCGACGACCTCGGAATCAACAGATGGTAGCTCTGCAACTGATGAACAAGGAGAAAAGTACAGTCTTATTCGCAGTCGCTGTAGAAATGGTCAAATTGTAGATGCAGCAGAAAACCAGGGCAAAGGACAAAAAATCAATTTCACTTTCCTTGACGCATCAATCTACCACGAGACAGTAGGACCAGATAATACACCACACGCTCATTATGTCACAATTCATGAGTTGATGCATGCTTTTGGCCTGCCCGATCTGTACTTTAGCCCGAGTTGGAGCAAGTTAGCTCGTTCTTATGGCTGGTCGATCATGAGTGCTGCCGGTGCTGCGCGTCACATCACGGGTTATGAAAAGCTTTTTCTCGGATGGGATTCACTGGATGATTATATCTTTCTGAAGAACGGGTCAGTTGCAACTGAATTGGTAGCGCAGGGAAAGGAAGGAAAAAAAGGTATTGTTGTCTTGCCAGATAAGGATGCAGGGAGAGATGTCGTCTATTTTATCGAAGCAGCACAGGAGGTTGGCGCAGGAAAACAAAACATGAAAACCTTCAATGATAATCACCCAAACGGTATTGGATTGCTGGTCATGATGGTTCATTTAAACCGTCATAACGGCTGTATTGTGCCATTTGTTTATGAACGGCCAGCCGATATTTTTGCTGAGAGGGATAAATTTCAGGGAGCAAGCAAAGCACCTTTCGTAACTGGTAGCAGTTTCAGCAGCAATGGTATTTCTGCTCACTCTATTTCCGTCAGCAAAGATAGCATAAAATGCGTGATTGACGTAGATGGAACATATCGCCCGCCAAAACAAGCAACCCAGCTTCGTGAAAACGAGAAGATTGCCAATGGAAAGCATGAATTCCAACTGACAATGATTGGGGAGTTAAAAATCAATAATACAGCATGCCAAAACCTGGCCACACAATCAAAAGATGCAAGCTTAGCGAATGCAGATTTCGGATTTTGCGCCTATGTAGACAACAAAGGTAATTTTCATTTGGCAAAAGCTGTGAATAACCAGGCATCCGCCCAGGATATCTTGAAAAGCTGGGGGCCCAGTGATGTTGAATTAACAGAATGCCAGGAAGGTGAATCCTACTTTTTCAAGCTTGATTTGGTAGATGGTAATCCCCAGGTTGCTATCTATAAAAAAGGGAAAACAGGTGAAGAAGCTCGACAGTATTCTTTGTTCAAGAAGAGCTCGTAAATAATTTGTTTGCCTTGTTGAAAGCTCCAGGGATTGATAAATTGCCACATATACGTGAATTCGTAGATTCCTGATTAAAACATTGAACGACCGTTTCTCCATATCGTATTGAATCGACGATGGTGAAAACAGGTCGTTTTCATTTTTATATTTTGGATTCTTTGGCCGGAATTTCAAAATGAAATTGTTTTGTAAATAAAGTGCATGTCACAATGCCAAACCGTTTTATCTTATCCAACACCCATGAACCGACATCTCACAAATATTATTTGTCCCATTCTTCTGTGCAGTGCAAATGGGGTTGCGCAGATCGAGAATATCTCTTTCACACGCTACGATGTGGCCGACGGCCTCTCCCAAAACAC
>QQUM01000664.1 GCA_008501545.1 Calditrichota bacterium | reverse complement strand
TTTTTGCGGGATGTATCGAAGGGTGCGAGCCTGAATCGATATCCGCACCCTTCGATACATCCCGCAAAATGCGCGGGATTACTCAGGATGCTACATATTAAGTTTGTCGAAATGCTCGTGCTTGCCAAATTCAAAAAGCTTGAGCTGTTACGATTATATTCCACTACATCCCTTTCGGATAATACTTCTCAAACACATCTTCATTAATATGAATACCAAGGCCCGGTTCGTCGGTGGCGCGGATCCAGCCGTCTTCGGCAAGGAAGGTGTCACCGCACATTTCCTTGCGGAGCTGGTACGAACCACCGCTGGTGATGTATTCCGCGGCCAGCGTGTTGGTTACTGCAGTCAGCAAATGAATAGCCGGTGAAACGCCGACAGTGGCGTGAATGTGTGGCGCCAACGGAATGTTCATGGTTTCGGCCATTGCAGCGACACGGGCGGTTTCGGTTACTCCACCGGCATGAATAATGTCGGGTTGCAGAATATTGACAGCGCGTTTGCGCAGAACTTCTCTGAATTCGTAGCGTGTATAATAATTCTCGCCTGCGGCAACCGGCACTTCGATGGCTGTCGTCAACTCGGCCATTGAATCCAGATCGTTGATTGGCAGCGGCTCTTCGATGAAAGTCAGATCGAATGCGGCCAATTCACGGGAAATTTTCATTATTGAGTGGTAAGAAAAACTCTGGTTGGCGTCGACCATGATGCCGAGATCTGGCCCCAAAGCCTTGCGAACGGCTTCGAGATTGAGCAAGTCCTGTTTCTCGCCAAATCCCACTTTCATTTTCACGCCTTTGAAGCCCTGATCGGCGTAACCCTTTGCTTCCTCGCCGCACTCTTCAGGCGTTAGCGGGCGGCCATTTTTGCCGAAGAATCCACTGGCGTAAGCTGGGATTTTATCGAACACTTTGCCGCCAAGGAGATTGTAGACAGGCGTTTTGAGAATCTTGCCCACAACGTCATAAAGGGCGATATCAATGCCGGCGATGGCTGTGATGATAGCGCCTTTCTGTCCCAATGCGTAGGAGCTGGTGCCTTTGCCAACCATTTTTTCATAAAGGCGCGCGCGATCGAAAACGCTCTCTCCCATGATCATGCCTTTGAGCTTGTGATCGACCATGGCCTTAAAAATGGGAATGCCTCCGCCGTGGATAGGACCGATTTCGCCATAGCCAAATGTGCCGTCTTCAGCCGTAATTTTGACAATGACGGTATTCCAGGTTGACCAGACACCAGTGGCATCCAGCGCCGGTTCGTCGAGCGGGAACTCGACAGGAAAAGCTTGTACCTTAACTATTTTCATTGTTTATCCTTATATTTGTTTTCAAAAGTGCGACGCACTTGCCTTCACAGCGAGCGGCGTACTTAGAAAATTTAGCACATAGAACACGTAAAGTGCGTCGCACTTCTTCTCATTTCTCATCCTTTTTATGCTTTTCAAAGGCGTGCGCAATCTGAATGCTCGGCAACGGTGGGCAGCCGCCAATAAATTTGCCTTCGACTTTGGCGTCTTTCGCGCAATCGCCAATGATGTAAACGTTTTTAAAATCTCTTCGTGGCATTGGCGTATTGTGCCCGATGATGACACAAATTTCTTCCAAATCGTCCAACTTTTTTTCATACCCAAGTCGTTTGACGCTCGCACCAACCTGTGCCAGGCAAAAACGGCACGATCCGCCGGCAAAAATTTTGATATTTTTATGTGCGCCGATGGGATTCCAGATCGTTGATCGTTTAAAATATTTCATCACATCTTCAATGGCCTCGCCCTT
Source organism: Calditrichota bacterium (assembly GCA_008501545.1). Classification (GTDB taxonomy): domain Bacteria; phylum Zhuqueibacterota; class Zhuqueibacteria; order Zhuqueibacterales; family Geothermadaptataceae; genus Bioreactorimicrobium. The sequence goes on along the minus strand of QQUM01000664.1, from coordinate 1,173 downwards.
TACATCGATGCGTTCCATATCGCCGATGCCGATGCCTTCGGTGTGACCAAGGCGAGTGATGGGCACTTCAAACGGCTCGATGCCCATGAGTTTTGAGCACACCGCATCGATAGCGACGACGTCGGTTGAAGAAACAACAAGATTCATTTCAACAGGATCCGTGTAAATTGGACCATATCCTTCGCCGGCAATCAGTCCATCGACAATATTCAATGTCGGTTTGGCAACGCGCAGGATGTCGACCATTTTCCAGGGAAAGGTTTCGTTGTGATAATTGACTTTGTCATCGACATGAAAAACTCCTTGCATGGCTTTCATGCCGACGGTGACTTCGGTCTGGCAATGTGTTTTTAATTTGGGGACGGAAATAAAAGCATCCGCTTCAAGAATTGATTTTGGAATATTGATGGATTCAAATAATTCACCACCCGGAACATCAACCGCAACAAAATCTTCCTCATCCCAGCCAAGGATTTCACCACCCGCACGGTTAACGACTTCAGCCAATCCTGTCGCTTCAAATGCCTGGCGTGGCCCGGATACTGCATGTTTTAAATTTACCGACTTGCCTTCAGCGACGAAAACGCGCTCGACGCCGTGATCCTTCAACAGACCAACAACAGCTTCCAGCACACGGGGATCCGTGACAACAGAACCGCCCGTTGTTTCAAATGGCACTTCTACAAGATTGGGTTTGACGACAACGGTCTGCGCCTCACCAATTATGAAGTTCAATCCACCAATCAGATCGAGAGAGCGTTCAACCATTTGTCGGACGGTTTGCAAGTCCTTGTCAGTATAATTAACAGGAGTTTCCTGAATGTCGCCTTTGACGATTGAAACGGTAGCGCGGTCTGTACTCATATTTCCTCCATTTATCTTCTTCTCATGCACTTGTAAACCCACAATTCCGCTCGGATTCACTCAAAAAGCAAACTCTGACAGGGTTTTAAACCCTGCCAGAGTTTCACCAATCACGAGGAGGTTACTATGAAAAGTTCACATAAAATGTCTTTTTCTCTAAATAATTTTCCAATCCATATTTTCCGTCTTCACCGCCGGTGCCGCTGCGTTTGAAGCCATTGTGAAATCCCTGTCGCAGCTCACCCATTGGGCGATTAACATAGACCTCACCAAAATCCAGTTCGCCAACGCAGCGCATAATGCGTTTCA
>QQUM01000164.1 GCA_008501545.1 Calditrichota bacterium | reverse complement strand
TCGGTGCTCATCGACATGAGCTCCATATCCCCGCTTGCCAGCCGGGAAATTTCCGTGGAGTTGGCGAGAAAAGGGATTGATATGCTCGATGCACCAGTGAGCGGTGGCGAGCCCAAAGCCATCGAAGGCACCATCGCCGTGATGGTTGGTGGCAAAAAGGAGGTGTTCGACGCACATTACGATATTATGATGGCGATGGCCGGTTCAGTCGTTTATGTTGGCGAAATCGGTGCCGGCAATACCGCCAAACTGTGCAACCAGATCGTTGTCGCCTTAAATATCGCTGCTGTTTCTGAAGCCATGGTTTTGGCGAGAAAAGCCGACGTGAGTCCGGAACGGGTGTACCAGGCCATTCGCGGCGGCCTCGCCGGCAGCACGGTAATGGACACCAAAGCGCCGATGATGATGGAACGGAACTTCGATGCCGGCTTCCGCATCGATCTGCACATTAAAGACATGGACAATGTCATGGAAACCTCGCACAAAGTCGGCGCCCCACTGCCACTCGCTGCCCAGGTCGTGGAGATTATGCAAGCCATCAAACAAGACGGCTGCGGCGTCGAAGACCATTCCAGCATTGTCAAATTTTATGAGAAAATCGCCAATGTTGAAGTGAGGAAGTAGCAGCGCAGTCCGTTTTAAAGAAGTCAATCTCAATGCATTCTGGGAAGAAAAAAGATACATCAGGGCGAAAAAAGACAATCGTTTTTGCAACACACTGGTTCCGTCCGTCAGGCTGCCCAAAGTGTTTTTCCTGTCCGACCGAGTCTCATTCCAACGGGCGATTGCAGGATAGTTTGTAAAAATACCTGACGTATGATAATTTCAATCCAGCAGCCCGCAGCGATGCGGAAAAATTTAAAAGTATGTTTGTGATGTAAATATTAAATTTGCATACTACCTTTTGTACAGATTTAACAAAGGTCGTGTCAGAAGTTCAATAAAAAGCCTAAATATTCTTATGCAATCAGGCCGCCAGGGCCTGGGCTACAGTCTTTCATTTTGACGGACCCTGTAGCCTTGCCCCTTGCGGGCAAATCGGAGGAAGAAAATGGAAACCAACAAGTTGTTGTTTTTTGTACAAACCGTGCTGTTCTTTTTTGCTCCCGTCGGCCTTTCTCTCCTGGCCGCGTCTTTATCCCCCATTAATTTACGTTGCGAGTACAAAGTCAATCCCATCGGTATCGATATACTGCAACCAAGGCTGAGCTGGCAACTGAACTCGGACGAACGGGCGGTCAATCAGTCAGCATATCAAATTCAGGTCGCCACGTCGAGGGAGGTGTTGGCAAAAGAAAGCGCGCTACTGTGGGACAGCGGTAAAGTCGGATCGGAGCAATCCATCCATGTTGCGTACGCGGGGCCGCAAGTGCAAAGCGGGCAGCGCTATTTCTGGCGTGTGCGTGTCTGGGATGGTGACGATCAAGCTTCCGAATGGAGTGACACCCAGTTCTGGGAAATGGGCTTGCTTTCGCCGAATGACTGGCATGCTGCCTGGATTCAGCCTGACCTGCAGGAAGACAAAGACATATCGAATCCAGCGCCGATGCTGCGGAGAGAATTCGAACTGAAAAATTTTGTAAAACAAGCCCGGTTGTATATCACAGCGCTCGGGTTGTATGAAGCGGAGATCAACGGGCAGCGGGTCGGTGATGAACTTTTTACCCCCGGCTGGACCAGTTACGACACACGCCTGCAGTACCAGACTTACGATGTTACGGATTTACTGCAAAACGGCGACAATGCCATTGGCGTAACCCTTGGCGACGGCTGGTACCGCGGCCGTTTGGCGTGGGATAAAAACAGAAATATCTATGGTGAAAAACTGACCCTGCTGGCGCAAATGCAGGTTGAATACGCCGATGGCAGTGTGCAAACAATCGGCTCGGATGCGAGCTGGAAAGCGACAACCGGTCCCATCCTTTTCTCCGACATTTACGACGGTGAATATTACGACGCCCGCGTCGAAAAGAAAGACTGGACGAAGGCCGGTTTTGATGACACTGACTGGTCGGGAGTGCAAATCATCGAGCATGACAAAAGCATTTTAATTGCACCGCAAGGTCCACCGGTGCGCCGAACGGTCGAGCTCAAACCCATTGAAATACTGCACACCTCTGCCGGTGAAACCGTTTTCGATTTGGGACAAAATATGGTTGGTTGGGTCAAACTTCGAGTGCAGGGCCCGGCCGGAACGACGGTGATACTGCGACATGCTGAGGTGCTGGACAAGGATGGCAATTTTTATACAGAAAACCTGCGCAAGGCAAAACAGATGGTTCAGTACACGCTGAACGGCAATGGCGTCGAAGTTTTTGAGCCGCACTTTACATTTCAGGGATTCCGCTATGTGACCGTTGAGGGCTACCCTGGCAAACCTTCGCTGGAGGACTTAACCGGGATCGTCATCTATTCGGACATGAGACCCACCGGCACGTTTTCCTGCTCAGATTCATTGCTCAACCAATTGCAGCACAATATTCAGTGGGGCCAGCGCGGCAATTTCCTCGATGTGCCGACCGATTGTCCGCAGCGCGACGAACGCCTGGGCTGGACCGGAGACGCGCAGGTTTTTGCGCCGACAGCTTGCTACAACATGGATGCCGCCGGCTTTTTCACAAAATGGATGAAGGACTTCGCGGCGGATCAAAAGAAAAGCGGCGCCGTGCCGCATGTTATCCCCAACGTGCTGAGTTACGGCAAGGAAAGTGGCGCTTCGGCATCCGCCGGTTGGGCGGATGCAGCGGTGATTATTCCATGGTGCATCTATGAAATCTATGGCGACACACGGATTCTTGAGCAGCAGTACCCGAGCATGAAAGCCTGGGTTGAATACCAGCGCAACCGCGCCGGCGATTCCTACCTGTGGACGCAGGATTTCACTTTTGGCGATTGGCTGGCGTTTTCCACAAACCGCTCAGATTATCCCGGCGCGACCACGGACAAAGATCTT
>QQUM01000713.1 GCA_008501545.1 Calditrichota bacterium | reverse complement strand
GCTCTTAATTACCTGCAGATAATCTGCAAACAGCTCTGCTGAAAGAGCTTGCATTTTCTCGCGCATCCCAAGATTAATTTCTGTTTTTTCTCGCGACTGTTCAGCGTATACATACACTGCAAATATGTGAGCTTTTGTTGCTGTATCAAAATCGTCGAACTGTTCTGAGTAATCGTCATATTTTTGCAGTATTTCAGCAATAAGTTTATTTCCGGGTGGAATATGGATCGCTTCCTCACGCCACGCAAAATACGGCAGCTTTGCATAAGCGAATTCAATGGTCTCCTCTTCGGCAATTTCAGAAAAAATTGTTCGAAGTTTTGAATTTTGCAACGTTGCCCAGTCAATGTCAAAGGGGTTGAGGGCGAGCAGTATTGTGTAGGCTGTATCGGCTTTGCCAAACTTTTGTAGTGCGAACGCTGCATCGCCCAGATATCCCCAGTATCTGGCTGGTAGTTTTACTCCGAAAATCTCGATTGTATCTAAAAGAATGCTATAAGCGTCCTGGTATTTTTTGAGATGGATAACACAGGCGCTTTCATGAAGAAAATAATCGCTCCACGGAATCAGGCCTAATTTGTCAAATTCATCCAGATGGCGCAAACGCCGGGCGAAATAATAAAATGTTTCTTTCAAATCGCCCGATACACCGCCAAGTTCATGCATTTTGAGCTTTAGCTCACGCCATATTTCGGCGATATCCAGCGATATAGACCGCTCGTCCAATCCTGCGTTTTTACAGAATTCAGCGATTTTGCAAAAATAGTCAGCATTGTTGATCGATGGATCAATAGATTTCGCTTCCTGCAATGTCTCGATACAGTCATTAAACTGGAATTGGGCAAGGCTTTGTAGTCCTTGCTCGAACAATTCATCTGCATTAGAAAACAGGCTTGTTTGCATAGCGTTTATTCTTTCTTTAACCATGAACTGCTACCGGTGAAAGGCACGAAAGAGAATACATAGAAATGGTACTCCGAAAAGATAACCTGAAATAAAATATATGCAAGAAATGAAAAGAAATTTTATATTTAATAAGTTTGAAATTTCTCGTATCGGCTACTTCTATATATAATCGAGAATTGGGTTCAGCGATAGGAAAGCTCAGATTGATACTTTGATAAATTAAAACCAGGAACGAAGACCATCGAATGAAAAAAGGAGCGGGGTTATGTTAAATGTTGCATTATTCGGTCCCCCGGGAGCGGGAAAAGGCACCCAATCTGAATTTCTGATCAATGAGTATAACCTTTTTTACATTTCTACAGGTGATTTGCTGCGAAAGGAAATTGCAAACCAGACCAACTTGGGCATGCAAGCCCGGAACATCATTGCATCAGGTGGTCTGGTCTCAGACGAAATCATTGTGCAAATCATTGAAAAGACGATTACCAATAACCCGGATGCAAACGGTTTTCTCTTTGACGGCTTCCCACGCACATATATTCAAGCCTACATTCTCGATGGTTTGATGATTAAATTGAATACTTCGTTAAATTGTCTCATCAGTCTTGAGCTGCCGGAGGAAGAATCCGTACAACGGCTTCTAAAACGGGGAGAAACGTCCGGACGATCCGATGATAATGAGCAGGTAATCCGTAACCGGTTAAAAGAATACTATGATAAGACACTCCCCGTTTTAAAGTTTTATCAAGAACGGGGTATATTGCATGAAATTGATGGCAGTAAAAGCATAGACGATGTTAAGTCTCAGATTCGTCTGGTGCTTAGTGCAGAACTGCGGAAACGTTTATTTAACCTGGTTCTCTTTGGCTATCCTGGCTCGGGTAGAGGTTCACAAGGGATGTATCTGGCCAGGAAATATGGTCTTGAATACGTCGCTACAGGTAAAATGCTGGAACATGAGATAGCGGAACAAACAGCGATTGGGAAGAAAATTGTCGATATTTACAACAGTGGCAAACTCGTGCCGGACGAGATTGTGGTGCAGCTTATCGAGAAGAAACTTGAGAAGCATAATGCTGTTAAAGGATTTATTTTCAAAGGCTTCCCACGCACATTGGTGCAGTCATATATTTTAGATGGATTGTTGAAAAAAATTGGCACACAGATTTCCCAGGTTATTGAGATCGATGTGCCAACTCTTGAACTTATCGAGCGATTGGATGCACGTAGCAAAACAGATAAACGCATGCCCTATGATTCGAGTACATCGAAGATCGTAAAACGCTTGCAGGAACATGAAGATAAAACTGTTCCGGTCATCGAAAAATACCAACAGCTACACGGTGTGATTAAAATCGATGGACAGGGGGCGTTTAAAGATGTTTCGCAAAGGCTCATTGACCAGGTCGAAAATGTAATACCCAATGTGCGTTAATTTACAAATGGCATTCGTTGAGTCCATTCCACCGAATTGTGATTAGAACACTGATATTTCATGCTTCCCACCATGAAATACGTGCTTTTAAAAATTATCTTTCGCACAATTTTCTCCTCAAAAACGCTGTTTGTTGGTAGAATTATTGAAAATGTCACTCCAGAGACGATGTCCTTTCCCGGTACGATTCTGAATCTCAAGAATACCGCCCTACATCCGATGAGCTAATTCAGGACTGGATAATTCAACTTATCATTCTCTTGGCCCGGTAAATATAAATTAAGATTTGCTTCAATGAATAATAAGCGCATGCTTCATATCGATATAGCCAAAAGTGTTGCTATCATTTGGATAGTTTATGGCCACGCCCTGGTGCAATTGCAGGGCACAGAATTTTTTAGTGAATACCTCGATTCCCAAACGACGTTTATGTTCTCCCTGTTTTCTTTTCGCATGCCCCTGCTTTTCATGATTTCGGGTGCGTTTCAGCGGCGGCGGCTGGAATACTCCTTTTCCTCTCATAAAGGCTATTTGAGTAAAATATTTCAAACGATTTTGCTGCCCTTTTATTCATTATCTATTTTGTTCATGTTTATTAATGTAGCGTTGAGT
>QQUM01000766.1 GCA_008501545.1 Calditrichota bacterium | reverse complement strand
AGCCAGTTCCGGTCAGCTCGGTCTTAATAATTCCGGTGAGACCATCACAATCTCTGACGCGACGGATGCCGTTGTGATTGAATTCACTTACGGCAGCGAAGCAGGGGACAACCAGTCCATTTCCCGCGATCCTGACCTGACCGGAGACTTCGCCAAGCATTCGGAAATACCTTCAGCCAATGGAGCGCTTTTTTCCCCCGGCACCAAAGCCGATGGCAGTTCATTTGGTTTTGTCGCACCGCCAGTCAACCATGCGCCGGTACTCGAACCAGTCGACGACAAAATCATTCAGGAAGGCGATACCCTCTCATTTCTTATCAATGCAGCTGACGAGGATGGGGATGAACTTGTTTTCTCGGCACAAAATCTTCCCGAAGGCGCTAATTTCTCCGGACAGGAGTTTTTCTGGATTCCAGTAAATTCCGGTACATTTACCAATGTTATTTTTACTGTGGAAGATGGACAAGGTGGCAGCGATGCAGATACTGTCACTATAACTGTTGTCGAGCCACTTATACGCGGGGCATTCATTCTCAATGAATTTCTCTGCGCTCCGGGCAACAGTGGCGATGCCAACAACGATGGCACCGTTGATACGCTTGATGACCAATTTCTCGAGTTCATTAATAGTTCAGATGCTGAATTGGATATTTCCGGGTACAAAATTTACACTGAGGGTGAACTCATTCATGAATTTGAGACCGGGACGCAGGTCCCGGCGCAGGAGAGCGTTGTTGTGTTTGGCGGTGGCCATCCACAGGGATATTTAGGGCTTGCAGGTTACAATCAACTCGTTTTTACAGCTTCGACGGGTGCCCTGAACTTGCAAGCTGATATCACTGTTTTTAACACGCAGGGTGACAAAATAATTGATCAGGGATTAACCCACGTCACGGGTGTTTCCTATTGCCGCTTTCCCGAATTTTCTGGCAATTTTAAAGCACACAATCAATTGCCGTATACTTTTGGCAGCCATTTCTCTCCAGGCTACCATTCCGATGGTGCGACTTTTAAAGGCAATATCACCTTTTATGATGGTGAAGTGCATACGGCCGGCAGCCGTGTGGCAATTTTATTGCATAACAAAAAATGGCATAGTGAAAGCAAGGAGTGGCAGGTAGATATCCAATTAAAAAATCGCCATGAACAAAATATTTATCTTCCCCTGTATTTGCGAATTCGGTTGCAAGCAGCACCAAATTCGCAGGTTGAAGTAAGTAACGCCGATTTGAGCTACTGGAACGAAAGCGATAGAGATGGAGACTATTTCATTTACAACCGTTTTGTCGGGCCGGATTTCTTCCTGACGCTTGAGGAAATATCAGAAAGCCGCAACGTGCGCTTTGCGAATCCACAGCTGAAATTTTTTACCGCGAAGATTGAGATTTTTTCCCTCGATCGCTCTGCATTGGCAAAAACCGGAACCGCCACAAACGATGATGAGTGGATTTTAATCGGCGAACAAGAGCTCACTTTCGAGTTGGCAAGCGATGTGTTGGAAGGCAATCTGGCACCGGACGATTTTGCGCTCTCGGCCAATTACCCAAATCCATTTTCTGCCAACACTACCGTGCTGTTTGCCTTACCCGATGCAGCCCAAACGCAGGTGGATGTTTTCGATATACTCGGCAGAAAAGTACGGCAACTCTCGCATGACCAGTTGCATGCCGGGGTGCATGAATTAAAATGGAATGGAATTGATCAGGCAGGAAGACGAGTCCCGGCGGGTGTCTATTTTATGCATGTGCACGCCGGACAATTCAAAGCCGTCCGCCGTGTTGTCGTGAAAAGGTAACGAATTATGCGACGCACTTCATTTCGCCTGATAGCATAAAGCTTCCGACCAGACTAAAAAGCGAATTCAAAGTGCGTTGCACATTTTGATTTCATGCACAGGGCATTCATTTTACGAGCATTCGGCGCTGGAAAGCAATTTAGATTTGATAAACCCTTTCGCTCGATTTTGTCATTCCGTAAGAATCTTTTTAGGAATTGCACAAAAATAAATTTTTCCTAAACATCAGGACTTAGTAGAACCTAAAAAGTGCCATACCAGGACGACAATTCCGGTGATAAGACAGAATGCCTTCCTAATTCTCTTCCCCGGCGGTTTCAAGAAAACGATGAATCCCTGCAAAGGTATCCTTCCAGCCCTTTACACACGCAGCATAAAATTCATCAGCTTCTGAACCGGCAGGAAAACCGTCCTGGATCACTTTAAGCGAAGCGCCGTCATCATGGGGTGTCACCAGAAATTCGGTGACAAAATCCATTTCGAAAGGCAGTGGACCGCTTTTGGTGTAGTACTGGTAATCACACAGCACCAGCCGCTGGGGTGGTTGAAATTCGCGAATTTTAGCAGAAGTGATGTACTCCGGATCGTCTTCCTGATCACCCCAGGTCGCCGCCCAAATGCCACCGGTTTCTGGCAAAACGATAACCCGGGAAGCGCCCCACCAACCGCGAATGGCGCTTGGTGTATGCAGCAGCGAAAACAAGCGTTCCGGTGATGTGGGGAAGGATTCTTCGTGGATGTGTTTACGGGTGTTCATGGTTCGATTTTTCATGAATTTTCAATTTCCTTGATTGGCCTTTTACAATGAGGGCAAATTATTGTTTGAATATTCGATTTTGATTTCTCAATTTCATTTACAAAAGCTGCTCCTAATAATCCTGTTGGCAAAGCAAAGAATCCAATACCCAAAATAGGTGCTATCGATGCTAAGAATTTGCCAATTCCAGTTATAGGATAAACATCTCCATATCCAACTGTTGTTAAAGTTGCGACGGACCACCACATCGTGGATGGAATATCAGGAAATTTATCTGGTTGAATGGCATTTTTAAAATAATATATAAGTGAGGAAGTTAAAACAAGAAGTAGAAGCATTAAAAATGTTGTAAAAGCCAATTCTTCTTTTTTTGATCTAAAAACATTTCCAATAAGTGTTATTGC
>QQUM01000010.1 GCA_008501545.1 Calditrichota bacterium | reverse complement strand
CCATGTCCGCGTTGAGCATCGATCCCAATGCCGATGCGCTTTTCGGAATTGAAATCGAATACAATGACGACGACGATGGCGATACGCAAGATACCAAAGTAAAAACGTTCAACTCAGGCGCATCACTTTGGAACGATCCCAGTGAGATGGGAACCGTGCGCCTGGACAGCCGCGTGGCTTACGACTTCCTCGATGTGAGTATGGCCGACGCGCCGTTTGCCATCGATGGTATGGAGGACGCAGCCTGGGCCAACTATCCGCTCATTTCCAGCAACCAGTGGGTCGACGGGCCTCTCGGTGCAGAGCTGGGCTGGCAGGACAATTCGTTCGATTTCCGAGCAGCCTGGTATTCGGACAATCTTTATGTCATCGTATATGCCAGCCACGATACACTCATTGAAGATCGCCCCGCCGGGCAGGAAGTGCAATATTGGAACGACACTTCCATCGAATTCTGGCTCGATTTTGATAACAGCAAATCAGTCGAAAGCAAAGACGATAACGATGTTAATTTTGGTTTCAGTTGGGATGCCGCTTCCGGCGTCGATGAGACCATTGGCGGCAACATGGCGGACACTGTAAAAACCGCCATGCAGCGGGCTGCCATGGTGACGAAATACGGCGTCATCTATGAACTGGCCATTCCGCTCGCTCTTGCGCCGACGCCATTGGCCTTGCAAGAAGGCACAGTCTTCGGCTTCGATATCGGCAACATCGATGACGATGCGGGCAGCTCCACCAAGGCTACATACTGGGCGACGACCAATACCATTTGGAAAGATCCCAGCTTGTGGGGAACCGCCAAGCTCATGGGCCCGCTTGTAAGTGGTGTCGATGAAAAGATCGCCGTGGAACTGAATTATGAACTGTCGCAGAACTATCCCAACCCATTTAATCCGACCACGAACATCGCCTATTCTATTCCAAAGGACAGCCATGTGAAGCTGACCATCTTCAACACCCTTGGACAGCGTGTCGCAACGCTGGTTGATAGCAGAGTGCAAGCGGGCAAGCACATCGTTCGTTTCGATGCCCACCGTTTGCCGAGCGGTATTTATTTCTACCGTCTACAAGCAGGCAAAACGGTGATGAACAAGAAGCTGATGTTGCTGAAATAGGTTGATAGATATTTAGGTTGTAAGTTTTTAAGTTGAACCATTAAATTGAGCGTATAACATCTTAACAAATAAGCAGGTAGTATCCTGAGTAGTCGAGCGGTTTTTGCTCGACGTATCGAAGGGTATGGGCTTCGATTCAAGCAGACTTCTTAACAACGCCCGCACCCCTCGATACGTCCCGCCTAAAAAGCAGGCGGGACACTGGAGTTTGGCCATTTTATGGCCCATATTTCTATTGATTTGGCTGATATATTTTCAAGCATCAGCATAAAACATCGCTGAAAAAACATCAACCGGAAGATCAATCAGCTTTTGGTCGGGTGCCCGTGTGGTCACGAAGCCGGTAGTTTTATCATTTTTTGTTGATATTTTTCTTGCGCTCTTTGACACAATCACTTCATCTTGAAGCATTTCGTCCCGCCTAAAAAGCAGGCGGGACACTCGGGATGCTACAATGTAGAAACTTAGATCATGTCAGAGACTGCTGCGCTAATTTCTAGTGCAATTGCAATTATTTTTCAAATAAATATAAGATTTGAAGTGCGACGCATTTTAGCATGCTCGTGTTTCTGCCCGTTCACGGCAATTAAAAACTGATTACGAGAACGGGTAGGAGCACGAGTACCAAAGAAAAAGATGATGCATGCATAAATATCAAATTACTAAAATAGCTTTTATCGGATTCGCAATATTGTTTTGCGCAAATATCCTGTTTTCCCAGCAAAACAAACCCAATATTCTGTTCATCTTTGCGGATGATCACACTTATGAAGCGCTTAGCGCTTTTGGCAGCGAGGCGAAAACGCCTAATTTGGATAAACTGGCGGAACGGGGTACTGTCTTTAACAATGCTTACAATATGGGTTCTTACAGCGGTGCTGTTTGCATCGCCAGCCGCACCATGTTGAACACCGGTCGCTTTGTCTGGAATGCGCTGGACCTGGAACCAAACATGGCTGCAGAGCGCAATGCCGGCCGCATTTGGCCGCAGTACTTGGATAAAAATGGCTACGACACCTATTTTGCCGGCAAATGGCACGTGCGCAATTCATCGCCATCGCAATTGTTTGCTAATGTAGGCACCGTGCGCCCCGGCATGCCACAAGATCATTTCGATTGGGGCAACCGCGATGTGCATCACATCGGCTATGATCGCCCGGCTCAATTCCAGCCCGACGAGTGGTCGCCCTACGATTCCACCATGGGCGGATACTGGAATGGCGGCAAACATTGGAGCGAGGTGCTTGCTGACGAAAGCGAAGGGTTCTTGCAGCAGGCTGCTGGAAAAGATGATCCCTTTTTCATGTATCTTGCTTTCAACGCCCCGCACGACCCGCGCCAGTCGCCGAAAGAATATGTCGACATGTATCCGTTGGACGCCATAGCGGTGCCGGAGAATTTTCAGTCGCTATATCCACACCGCGATGAGATCGGTTGTGGTTACGCCCTGCGCGACGCCCGCCTGGCGCCATTTCCCCGCATGGAATATGCTGTGAAAGTGCATCGGCAAGAGTACTATGCTCTCATCACCCACATGGATGTGCAAATCGGCCGCATCCTTGACGCGCTGGAGGCGACCGGCAAAGCGGATAGCACCTGGATATTTTTCTCGGCGGATCACGGCCTTTCAGTGGGTGAGCGCGGTTTGTTGGGCAAGCAGAACATGTATGAAGAAGCCATGAAAGCACCGCTGATTATCAACGGTCCGGGTGTTGAAGCAGGCAAGACTATCGATGTGCCTGTTTATATTCAGGACATCATGGCAACGACGCTGGAGTTGAGCGGCGAAGGCATTCCGGATCATGTGCAATTCAAAAGCCTGCTGCCACTGTTGAATGG
>QQUM01000257.1 GCA_008501545.1 Calditrichota bacterium | reverse complement strand
GTATACCGAATATCCCGCATGAGAGCACACCGGTGGGCGCAAGTGAGGAAGACAATAAAGTCGAAAAGTCCTGGGGGGAAATTCCGAAATTGGATTTTGAAGCGAAACCTCATTGGGAACTAGCTGAAAATCTTGGCTTGATAGATTTTGAGGGTGGCGCGAAAGTTTCCGGCTCTTCATTCGTAACTTTCACAGGAAGGGGAGCAAAACTCGCACGTGCACTTATAAATTTTATGATCGACTTGCATGTTGAGAAACATGGGTATACTGAAGTTTCGCCACCTTTTGTTGTGAATCGGCAGACGATGTTTGGTACCGGGCAACTGCCAAAATTCGAAGAGGATCTTTATAGAAGCGATCTTGATGATTTGTTCCTCATTCCGACAGCCGAAGTCCCCGTAACAAATTTGCTCGCTGGAAAAATGCTCTCCAATGACCAATTGCCGGTTTATTATACAGCCTATACCCCATGTTTTCGCCGGGAAGCCGGCGCATACGGCAAAGACACAAAAGGATTGATGCGACTGCACCAGTTTGATAAAGTCGAAATGGTCAAGTTTGTGGATCCGGAAACGAGTTGGGATGAACATGAAAAACTATTGAAGGATGCAGAAGATGTGTTACAGGCATTGGAGCTTCCATACAGGGTGTTGAATTTATGTACAGCGGATATTGGCTTCAGTGCTGCAAAATGTTATGACCTGGAGGTGTGGGCGGTCGGTGTTAATCGCTGGCTTGAAGTATCCTCCTGCAGTAATTTTGAGGCATTTCAGGCGCGTCGCGCCAATATTCGCTTCCGCCGGGAAAAAGGTGGGAAGCCGGAATATATACATACTCTTAATTCATCCGGTTTAGCGCTGCCGCGAACGATTATTGGTATTTTAGAAAATTATCAACAAGCGGATGGTAGCGTTAAAGTGCCGAAAGTTTTGCAACAGTTTTTAGGTACCGACATTCTAATGTAAAAATTTTTTCTGATTAGACCGGCGTATACCGGAGTGGCCGCGTAATGTGCTTCATTTCGCGGCTTTTTTATATTGCGAAAATTCATTGGAGGAAGGATGGAGCATTACGGTTGGCTTTCAGTGTTACCGCCGATTGTGGCAATTGTTTTTGCAATCCGCACACGACAAGTTTTTGTTTCTTTGTTATTTGGAATTTGGCTCGGCTGGGTCATTTTAAATGAATGGAATTTTTTTGATGGAACGATCGGTACAATCCAGGCACTGGTCAACGTCTTTGCCGATGCCGGTAACACACGGACCATCATGTTCAGCGCGCTTGTCGGCGCCCTCATTGCATTCATTCAGCGGTCTGGCGGCGTTGATGGATTTATATTAAAAGTAAATAATTTTCTGCAACAGCGCGGTGGCAATAGTCGGCGACTTGTCCAGATTCTCGCCTGGTTGACCGGATTTTCTATTTTTGTTGAATCCAGTATCAATGTACTGACTGTTGGCTCCATTTTTCGTCCACTTTTCGATAAACTCAAAATTCCAAGAGAAAAGCTCGCCTATATTGCCGATTCAATTTCCGCACCAACCTGCATTCTCATTCCACTCAATGCATGGGGGGCATATATTATGGGATTGCTGCTGGCGCAAGGCATTTCCGATCCGCTAACTACGATGATTAAAGCTTATCCGTTAAATTTTTATCCATTGCTTGCGATGCTGACGGTCGTGCTCATCATTGTACTTCAAAAAGATTTCGGGCCGATGAAAAAAGCAGAAGAACGAGCGATGAAAGAAGGCAAGGTCATCGCTGATAACGCAACACCGATGATTTCCTCGGATGTTATTTCCCTCGAGAAAAAAGATGGGGTCGTATCAAAAGCACGAAACATGCTCATCCCTATTTTCACAATGGTTTTTATGATGCCGGTTGGACTTGTTTATTCGGGATGGGAAGCTGTTGCCAGCCGCACGGATATTTCAACAATGCAGATGATATTTACAGCTCTGGGCAAAGGTTCAGGTTCGAAAGCTGTACTTTGGGCTGTACTCACCTCAATTCTCGTCGCCATGATTTTATATCGCTCTCAGAAAATATTTAACTTGCAGGAATTGCTCGATTTGATATTCAAAGGCATCGGCGGACTCATTCCTCTTGCGTTGCTGATGATGCTTGCCTTTGCAATTGGCAAGGTATGCAAAGACCTTGGCGCCGGTTATTACATTGCAGAGATTTCCAGCCAGTGGCTCAGTCCGGCATTTGTACCCGCTATCCTTTTTGTTGTCAGTAGTTTTATCGCATTTTCAACGGGAACCTCCTGGGGTACCTTTGCGATTATGGTTCCAATCGGAATACCCATGGCAGCCACTCTTGGTGTTTATCCACCATTGGCAGTTGCCGCAGTTCTTGGAGGCGGTGTTTTTGGCGACCACTGTTCACCCATTTCGGATACAACAATCATTTCATCCATGGCCTCTGCGAGTGATCACATTGATCATGTAAAAACCCAATTACCCTATGCACTTTCAGCAGGTGGAGTTACTATCTTACTCTATTTGGTTGCCGGAATTGTTATATCGGTTTGATTGTTTTAATAAAAACTATTATATAGTGTAATAATTTTAAAACGTCAAATTCATTTTTTGTCCAACCATACAGCCGAGGTGGGTTTTGCACCGATTAGGTATTTTACTGAAAATTGGGAGCTTTGCGACGGTGCTTGCATTGGCCGTACACCTGCTGTTGCTTTCATTTAGTGGGAATCGAAATACCGAATTCAAATGGCCTTCGAAAACCGATTTTTCCAGGATGCGGCGGCACGTTCGTCAGATGCATTATGTCTATTCGGATGCGTCTTCACAATCGCAGAAAATGCAGGATGCTCTTCAGCAGCTTTCCCGGAAGAGTCGATTTGTTACTATTAAAACAGAAAAATATGAAAATATCGCGAACCTCAGTCAGAATTCGTCTTTGTGTTTTGTCGGAACGCCTTCAAACCATGCTGGGATATCAGAATTTCTTCTCAATTCAAACCTGAATTTATCCATTGAAAATAACGCCATCAATTTCAATGGGATGCGCTATGATGATGATAATTTGATACTCTTATGTTCGCAGCCAAATCCGGCATTTCCGAATCGATATTTTCGTCTCATTACGGCACCTTCTGAAAATGTACTTCTTGAAACGCTCCTTGAAAAAGGGAATTTCCCGAGACTCATTGGTGACTTTTCCATCTACAGTGGTGAACAGCTTTTGGTCTATGGATTTTTCGAACAGCCTTCTGAAGAAAAACCCTGGATACTGTCAAAATTCTCTGAGATTTCAAGCGCTTCACGCATAGATATTAAAAATAAAAGTGAAATTTTTACTGTTGAATATCATGGGCGCGAACCAGCCAATTCCCTGATTAATAAATTTGTTCAATCGCGAGAAAAGATGGTTCGTGCCATGTTAAAAAGATTAGAAATAGATAGTGGATCCCAAAATAATCTTTTCCCAATTCAACTGGATATTTATGAGACAACAGAACAAAAATTTTTAGCAACGCAGAAAACCGGTTTCGCTGATTGGGACTCCGATCGAAATAGCGTTGCACTGGTGTTAAATGAACGATTCCCCAAACACAATTTCTCTGCGATTGCCCAATGCATTCTTGAAAAAAGCTGGGGATTAATTGAAAACAACCAAGCCAGACAGGCAGCAGGAATGCTTTTTTCCGATAGTTGGGGCGGAAAAGGTTACTCATACTGGGCTGGTCTTTTTTTTCACGGAGGCTTGTTTGTTTCTTTGGAAGAAACACTGTATAAGCACTCGCAATCGTCTGAATTTATCCGGTTCGTTGAGCTAGCAACCTGGCTGGAATTTTTGTGGCAAAAATATGATATCGAAACAATTCGGGAATTTTTGGCTAAAATACCATCAACATACAATAAAAATTCTCTCAATCTCTTTCCGGAACAGCTAAAACAAGCCTGGCTTACGTGGTGCAATCTTCATTTTCAAATAGAAAAACCGGACCAAATAGGACCAACCACGAATTTTCTCACCGGATTCTGTTATGCGCATGAAGGATACCAGGTTTATAATGGTTACCTTGGTACAAATTCGAATGCTGCGATACGCAAACTCGCAACACTCAATGTTAACGCAATCTCACTGACACCATTTGCTTACTTTGGCAGGCAGCGCTACTTGCAACAAAGTCAGGGCTTGCGTCAGGAAAACGATGAAAGCCTGATAATTGCCAGCCAATACGCACGCAACGCTGGAATGAAAATAATGTTAAAGCCTCATATATGGGTTTCCTGGGAATCCTGGCCTGGAGCAATTGATTTTCAGACAGAAAAAGAAGTGAATCGCTTTTTCGATGCGTATGAAGCCATCATTATTCATTATGCAATTTTAGCTCAAATGCAAAAATATGAGAGTTTATGCATTGGTGTTGAGTTGGTGAAAATGACGACTAAATATGAAAAAAAATGGCGACGGATTATCGAAAATGTCAGAAAAGTGTACGCCGGTCAGTTGATCTATGCAGCAAACTGGGGGAAAGAATTTGAAAATATAGCATTTTGGGATGCTCTTGATGCAATTGGCTTAAATTTTTACTATCCGCTCTCTCCCGGTGCAACATTCGATGATGACGATGTATTAAAACATTTAACTGCTACCATGCAAACGGTAAAGCGTATAAAAAATAAATTTAATCGTCCAGTATACCTTACAGAGATTGGTTTTGCCAGCCGTCCCAAAAGCTGGCAAGATCCTCACAAAGATGGCCACAAGCAGGATGTTGATTTGGGCGCACAGGCGTCGTGTTATAAAACTGTATTCCCCTTCTTGCTAAATTCGAAGATTTTTACAGGCATTTTTATATGGAAATGGCCAAGTTCGCTGGATGTCGGCGGCACAATGCATAGCGGCTTCACTCCCAATGGAAAACCATCGGAAGATATTATAAAGGAAATTTATGGGCAATATATGCAGTGATGTAAGTAAATTTATTGTTGCTTTCTCCATTAAACATTAATAAACTTAATGAGTATTTAAAAATTCACCCCGGATGTTTTTGATATTCAGGAATAATTATTCTTACCATTTACAAGGCGTTTTACAAATTCTCGTAAAGTAAACCCGGATTGAATGCTGATCCAACCTTTCCACATGCACGGATGCCGTTTGTGCATAAAACGCCATTAAAATTGCAACTTTGGTACTGCTTGTTGATTACGAAGACTTCAATTCACTAATTACGTTAGTTTCCAGAAAAAAGAAAAGCTATAAATATTATTTATTTTGCAGCTATTCATTTCCGATTAAGACAATTGAAGTACAGCTATTAGAAACTCATTTAACAGGCGAGGTTAATATGTTTTTCCCGTTTACCCCCGGAGATTGGAAAATCAGCATTAAACCTGACGAAAAACCACCAAAATCACTTTTCGATCAGTTTTGGGAAGTGTTTGGTAAATTCGTTAAAGTCGTTATGCCGGTTGCGGTTGCTGTCGTTATTTTCGTTTTAGGATTTTGGTGGGCTGGGGGAGATTTCGAGCAGTGGGAATCTATGCAGCAAAACATCACTCCCCAAATTGATGGTGAAATTATTGATTTATTCAACTCAGAACCAGATGAAGAAACACAGCCACCACCAGCAACTGGACCAGTCACGGTTCCAAAACGTAACGGCCACACCGTGGTGGTCGCCACTTTCTCTAGTGCTGAAGATCGAAAAGTCATAATTGACGATTTAAAACGCTTGCGCTTGAAGCCAGGGCTTCTCGCAGGGACGAATACTATTCTTGTAGAAGGACTGTGGAGTAAAAATACCGCGAAACATGTTGTCGAAATGCTTCAAAACAATGGATATCCCCAGGCTCGATTAGCACAATAATTATTGTTTGGTGCAAGCATTTTTCGACGCAACAAATAGCTTGCTTTGTTGGGATTGTTTTTATTAAATTTAAACCTATGATATCATTTTCCAACGGACTGCAGTCTCACAGAAGATTTTCTCTTTGTAATTTGAAGAGAAAGTCTGCACTTTGGGAGAAAGGTAAAGGATAACCACAAATGGGGAGTGAAAAAAAGAGAAAAAGTATATTAGAAGTTTCAGAAGGCATTGGAAAAATTTTAATTTGGCTAGGGCTCTTTGGTATTGGTTTTATGGCCTACAAAATGGGGAAAAGAGATTTGATTGCTTCAATATCAGATAAAATATCTGAATGTTTTAGTGAGAGACCTGGTCCCAATGGTCCTCCCCCACCTCCACTCCCACCCCCTGATAGTTATGTTATTCTCGTCGGATATTTTGATACATATGATCGTGCGTTAAACACCAAGAAAAAACTTGCTAAAATTCGTACGAATTCAAGTATCTCTCGTCACCGAGGCCAATTTATTGTAATGGTTGATCATTTTACAACGAAGGCGCAAGCTGATTATGCTTTGACTACTTTAAGGCGTAACGGATTTCGAAGGGCACGTTTGCTTTCACCCCGCAGAAAGTAAACTGCTGTTTTTTACGCCATTTTATTTTGATCCCGCTTAATGTTACTTAAATCCTTCTCATAATATTTGTGTAATTTCTCGGTCAACATTGAACATTTCGTATAAGATCCCGGGGATAGGCTATCAATTTTTTTTGCTACATTAATTCTTCTGAAGGCTGGCGATATATGCGGGCAATTTCCATCGTTTACACTACAAATAAACATTGTTGGAACACCGTATCCATGTTTTGGATAATACACCGCATTGCTTTTGCCATTCATACCGCGCTTACAAAGCTCCTCGATCCCGTACAAGGTTTTGTTGAGCCTGAAAATAGCAGGTTTTCGTAACCAATCGGACAGTTTGTGTAATGTTTCCTCGTCTAATTCCCCGTGATAAGCTTTTTTATAGAGAATGGCTATTGCATTGTTTACGTTGATATAGCCCGCATCATTGCTCGTGATCAACCGATAAAATTCCTCAATTAATTCAATGTTTCGAATTAACTTAACAGCGGTCTCTGTCATCAGTTCTGAATCGCCATTTTTTTCAGTAGTATGAAAAAAGGATTTGCCGGCCAAGATGATGTCATTATTAATCTCCAGATCATGCATACAGCGCTCAAGGAATGTGTTCACGAGAAAATCATAATCTGCTGAAGTTGCATTGGCGGCAAGGTTTGTTTTTATTTCATTTTTTGTGAGTGTTAATATAATTTGGGCTATGAAAAGGGATTGCAATAGTGATGCATTGTCGGATTGTTGATCATCGATTTCTGTACCCACCGATAAAAGTGCCTTTACGATACTTTCGATAATAGTCTGATCAAATCCTTTAAACTCGTGATTATTGTAAAGAAGTGCACTGTGCTCGCTGAAAAACGCATAAGTTACGTGTGTATTTTCGAACGCCTGGTTTATGATATTGATTAATTTGTCCTCGTACCTGAGGAAAAGATTTTTACCCACCCTCGATAAAATATCTGCATTTTCTAGCTGTAATCTGATGGATGAACGGATTATCTTGAGTAATTTTTCTGCCATTTCCGGACACTTTTTAATATTGATTTCCAATTTGGATGACAGATTATTGGAAACAGAAGTGCGGAGTTTGCGAAATAGCTCTGCATCAACTTTTGTATTTGCCGGAGACAGCAGCGCATTTTGATCATTGTAAATATCGTTGGCCAAAACCATGATACTGTTTTGTGAACGCAGCAGTTTAATTTCATGACCAATGAGGCGGGTAAATTGTGAAAACTCGGCTAAATTATGAAAATGTATTGCGTCGGCTGTAATCTTCATTTTGTTCCAATTTTTAACTCAGGTTTTTAATACAACAAACCAGAACGGCTGTTATAAATGACAGGAATGTTTTGCCGGGCGTTGGTATACATCCATGTTGAATTATATCGGTTAAATTTTAAAAATGGTTATCTCGACTTGCGGTGTGTTATTTAACTAAAAGCAGAATTTAATGGAGGTGACGCTGGTGGAGAATTGGTTAAATTTTACGTCGGCTTTGATATTATTTAATATTGGTTGATGATTTCGTTTATTAGATGTGGGCCCCGATAGACGAATCCGGTGTAGATTTGTACAAGTTTCGCGCCCAACTCAAATTTATTTGCAGCATCACTGCCTGTCATAATACCCCCAACACCTATAACCGGCGTTTTTTCGCCCAGTGCTGCAACTAATTGTTTTAATACGTTGTCTGATTGATTTTTTAAAGGCTGGCCGCTTAATCCGCCATTTTCCCGGCCATATTTTAAGTCATGAACTGCAATACGTTCAATAGTTGTGTTTGTCGCAATGACAGCATCAATCGCATTGGCATTTATAATTAGTGCGATCGAATTAATCTCATCATCTGTCAGGTCAGGTGCTATTTTTACAGCAAAGGGGACGTACCGTCCGGTTTCCTTGTGCAATTTTTTCTGCTCCAACTTAAGTGCATTGAGTAACTCTTGAAGTTGATTCTCTGATTGTAAGGCACGCAGGTTTTTTGTATTCGGCGATGAGATATTAATCGCGATGTAATCAGCGACAGAGTATGCTTTGCGAAAGCAAATACAGTAATCGTCTACGGCCTTCTCGATGGGTGTATCAAAATTTTTACCAATGTTTACACCAATAATCCCTGAGTATTTGGTTTGTTTTATCTTTTCAATGAGATGGTCGACACCTTTGTTGTTAAATCCCATTCTGTTGATGATGGCCTGTGCTGGTTTTATACGAAATAGCCGGGGTTTTGGATTCCCGCTCTGTGGACGCGGTGTAACTGTACCCAACTCCAAAAAGCCAAATCCCAGTGCACCAAGGCAATCGATGTAGTCTCCATTTTTATCCATTCCTGCAGCTAAACCCACAGCATTTGGGAAACATATTCCCATGATATCAACTTGCTTTGTTGGGAGTTTTTTTGCAATTAGCCATATTAAACCAAACTTTTCTAACAGTTTTAATCCGTTTAAACCCAAATTGTGTGCAAATTCTGCATTTAATAGAAATAGTATTTTTCGAAGGAGTGTGTACATTTGATTTTTCGTTTAATTATTGATCGCCGTTAATTTTGTTGGCTATTTACCAGACTTAATGTAAGCAGAAGAAAAATAAAAAGTAACTTTTTACAAAGTCTTACGAAAAATATTCGAATGATTTGCTGTAAATTCAGAGTGATATTAAAGTCTTTATATGCTTTAATTTCGATTTTCCATTAAAAAAATGTTTTGTAAGTGCTCAACAGAAAAAAGTGATGAATGTAGCGCGTCATTTTTTCAACAATTGTTTGTTAGATGCTATCGTTAAGGGAGGGCAAATGAAGATCTCTAGATACTTTTTTTCCGCGATGCTGATGACCATTTTTACAATAGTTACGGCTCCTGCCATCAAGGCGCAAGCGTTATCCGTTCCTTCGAAAAATTGGGGCTTGAGTATTGGAAATTCCCAGGATTTTACCGGATTGCGAATTAATTTTCGCGACAAACACATCGGTTCACTTCGTGGTGTAAATATGACCTTTTGGAAACCGGCGAAAAACTATACAGGTAACTTCACCGGTCTCGGGCTGGGTGTTGTTGGACCCGCCGCTGAACATTTGAATGGAATAATGATTGGTGGCGTAGCTGTCCAGGCAAAAAATGAGTTACACGGATTATCTGTAGGGCTGATTGCAGTCGGAGCGGGTGAGCGCGTGCAAGGAATAAATATTGGTGGTATTGCTGCAGGTGCAGGTGGTGAATTGCGAGGATTGAATATTGGTGGTTTTGCTGTTGGCGCAGGTGAGGATGTATTTGGTATTAACATAGGTGGGTTTGCATGTGGAGCAGGTGAGAGTCTGCGCGGTTTTAACGTCGGTGGTTTTGCATGCGGCGCCGGAGAGGATCTGGAAGGCTTTTCCATCGCGATTTTTGCTTGTGGTGCAGGAAAAAGTGCAAAAGGAATAACTATCGGTGGTTTTGCCTGTGGCGCTGGTGAAGATGTGCGAGGAATTACCCTCGGGGGATTCGCGGTCGGTGCGGGAGAAGATATGACAGGCATTTCGGCTTCCTTGTTTGCGGCCGGTGCCGGTGGCGATGTAAACGGATTTACCGTATCGGGATTTGCTGTTGGCGCAGGTGAAGGGTTGAATGGAATTTCTATGGCGGGGATAGCGGTCGGCGCACCAGATGTCACTGGTTTTGTCACAGCACCTTTTGTTGGCTGTGAAAATTTCAAAGGTATCGCTCTGGCACCGCTTTATTTCAGGATGAAGGATGGGGATTTTAAGGGCGTATCTTTAAGTACCTTCAATAAAATATCGGGCACACAAAGAGGGTTAAATATCGGCATTATAAATTTTGCGCGGGAATTGAAGGGCGCACAATTGGGCGTTTTGAATATTGCACTAAGTAATCCTGGATGGGCGCGTTTTCTACCAGTATTCAATAAAAATTTTCAGTAAAAAAGTAAGAGGTATGTTATGGCTTCAAGAACTTTACTCATCGCAATGTTGCTCACTTTCGTAGGCGAACAAGCCGAAGCTGGATTTTCGAAAGCGCATAAGGAGTATTCGAAAAGACTCCCGTTTGCGTCGGGTGGAGAGCTAAGCGTGAAAACGGATGACGGCGAAGTGCACATCCTGGGGTGGGAGAAAGAAGAAATCTTTATTGAAGCCGAGCTCTCTGCACATGCATTCTCACATCGGAAAGCAGAGAAAAAAGTAGAACAAATTCGAGTTCGGGTTCGGGAATCAAGCGATTTTGTACGCATTTCGCACAATGGCCCGAGCAACACAGAAGTTCAATATAAAATTCATGTCCCCCACAGCACTTCGATTACATGCCGGACAGATGATGGGACGATTCGAATTGACGAACTGGTGGGGAAAATAAGAGTTGAGTCCGAAGATGGAGACATTTATGTGAATGACCTTAAGGGCGATTTACGAATACGCACAGACGACGGGAAAATATTTTTTTCTGGCATACTTGATGACGTTGACGTCATTACGGAAGATGGGGATATTTCAGGTGAATACAGACCGGAAGGCGGCAGTTATTTTAAAACGGATGACGGCGATATTCGGCTTAAAATTGCAATAAGGGATTCCGAAGCACCCGCTGTTTTTATTGAAAATGATGATGGTGAAATTTATTCAGACTTTCCACTCTGGATTCGGGGCAATGGCCGGAACCGCTCAGAAACTGATTTGAAAATTAAGATTCATACCAATGATGGTGATATACACCTGGTAAAAGACTAAAGATTAACGATGTCGATACATGTTTTTTCTGTTTCTCACAAAATTTGAATATTCGTCAAAATGATAAATTAATTTAACATATTCATCATTATATTTAAAAATTGCTTGTAGCGATTGAAAAATATGTTAAATTTAAAACTCATAACGTGAATGTTGCCGTGAATAAAGAGGATTTTGTGAGAAAAATAATACTGATAATTGTTATCGGCATTATTGTGTTTTCGGCGCCCAATTCAATTAAGACCGCATACAACAACAAAGATTCCGACCATAATCCAGATTTTAGTCTGGAAGTAAGCGATTTTAGCAAAAATTCTATTCTTCTCGAATGGAACACAGGGCAAGAAAACGGATTAACCGGATTTCAAATCGAGCGTCTCGTCGATGACGGGAATTATGAACCTATTGGATTTGTGCCTGCTTTTGGATCAGGTGAAAACCATTCTTATCGATATGTCGATACATCGCCGATTGCCGGTAATTTGCAATATCGTATATTGAAGTTAGACAATGATGGTAAACATTACATAAGCC
>QQUM01000423.1 GCA_008501545.1 Calditrichota bacterium | reverse complement strand
TAAAATAATTGCCAATCTCTGTACTGGCAAAATTGATGATAATACTGACAATGAGTCCCAGCAACGTTGTGACCAGGGCGATCCCCATACCACGCAAAACGTGCTGGCTATCCATGTCGCCACCGAAAAAAGTGCTGAACATTCCCCAGACTGTTCCAATCAATCCCAATGCACCGGCCGTATCACCGAGAAAGGACATGCGGTTTTTAAACCGGCTAAATGTATCTTCCTGTACTTTCCGGAAACTGATGACTTCTTCCTGCAAAACCTCCACACGGCCTGTGCTATAATAAATTTCGAAGAGCTTTTCCATAAGGAAACCTATCAAGCTCGATTTACTTTTTTTCAGCAATTCCTGCAAGTCCTCAAAACTGATCTCATTCATCGGTACGCGCCCAAGATCATGACCAGCTCTGGCATCGAGAAAAAGTTCAGTGATTTTTTTCAGGCCAAGAAAGAGCGCTGCTCCAAAAATTAAAAAGATAGCCCATCGTATGTTGCCCCCCATTTCCGTAAGATGCCAAAATGATTTAACGTCGTTAATATTCGTAAAATCAAAGTCAGCAGCATTTCCTTGTTGCTGTGAAATTGACTGGTTCTCAATCGATGTCACATTCTCTTCAGCTGGCGCTTCCTGTGCGCCCCCTTCCTGTTGTGGTACAAATGCAGCAAAGAGGAGAAATGCAATAACAAGGAGAGAGATATTGTACCCGAGACGATTCATTAAAAGTGCTCCACATTCCTTTGTTGATGATCAGCAAATCCTGAGGGAATTCGATTCGCATACCAAATTGAATATTTGATTCCCCATATCGATGCTCATCAAGGATTTAAGTATGATAGTGAGGTTGGATTTTGCAGAAGACAGGCAAAATCCGGGTTCTATTTTATCCAATGCTAATTATAATAGTGTCTTTTGTCGTGATAGTTGATCAGGCAAAACACCCAGCTTGTTTCAGTCCAGAATGCTTTACAATTCATTCTGGATTTCAGGTAAGGATTTGTGATTTCACACGAATTTAATTACAAACAAACGGGATGTTTTGCAGTTCTATTTTATCGGAAAAGTCAGGAAAAAATCGCGGTCGCACACGATTCCTGATTTTACGGAGACGAGTTCTGATAAACTCAATTGACAGTATAAATGACACCTTCCGCGAGGAACGACAGGCAAAGAGCATACCAGCTCTCGCAATTTAATCTAAGAAAAAGATGCAAATATTGGCCGGATTCCAAATATCCCCAAATGAAAAGCGTATATATTAAAGCAACCAGCAAAACCCGAGGCCCTGTGATAAATGAGAAGAAGACTATAAAACTTGAGCTTAAACCAAAAACGAGCCCCGGCAACACGCAGTTACAGTTTACAACAAAACGCCTGCGATAATTCTCGTTTTTCTAAAAGGCAAAAGGAAATTAATTCTGAAACAACTAATATTAGGTGTTCAAAATGAATAAAAATAATTGCAAATGGACATTCAAATTGACTCGCAAATACAAAATTGAAAGAAAGAGAGAGAAAATGAGACACTCGGTCAGAAAATGGGAAAATCATGCGAGGCAGGAAAAAAAAAGGCGTGACTGCTATCGATAACCCGGTTCAAGCCTTGAGACTGGGGGGGCACCTCAAAACTTGTATCGCCTAGCAGTACACGCCATTTAAAATCGTGACATAATAAAAATAATGTTGAGTTAATAATCAAGTAAATTCAATAAAGAATTTTAAAAAAGAACAATTCCAAGCTCAAAATTTTTTCAAATAAATTTATAATACATTGAAAACTTTTTTTAAATTGAGGGGCTCCAAAACATATAAAAATACTGCAAATCATTACCATCGCTTGTACCTAATTAAACAAGAAACAGACGATTTACTGGATGAGAGGATGCAAGGAGATGGAAATGCGTTTCAACAAGCTTTATCTTGTTTTGGTCACATTATTTATTTTAACACAAAGTCTATGGTCCCAGAGTTGGCGTGTTGAGAATTTTGAGTCGGAATCAAGGGCATTGGGCGATTACGTTGGATTGTATGGGCCTGCACTTTACTCAATACAATGGGAAAAAGATCCCACTGGCCTTTCAATCGGCGCCATGCAAATGCTATGCAATGCTGTAACCGGCACAAAAGCCGCGTTTGGCACCGATGCAATAAACGTCATCGTCGAAGGTGATACAGCCACAGCCTGGACGATGGATGTCTGGATTCCTAAAAATTATCCCGGTGATGCGCTGGTGCAGATTTTCGGAATTTCAAAATCCAACCCGAAACCAATTTACACCACCTACACGCCGGAAGAACTCAATCTTGGAAACTGGAATACGCTTACATTTGATATAATGGAACAAGTCAGGAAGTACGATGATTATGATCTCACCGGTGGTCTCACCATTGGTGTGGAGTTTGTTTTTAAATATAACTCAACCTGGGCCGGGTATGTCTATGGGGACAACGTCACGCTGGTCGGCATTATTAATCCAATGGCCAATTTCGTCTTGCAGCCACCTGTCATTTCTGTTGAACACGTAGAAAACCAAACGTCCCCCTACAACAATTCGGAGATCATTTACCACAATAAAATCACCTGGCCTGATCTGCCAAATGGCGGTACAGAAAAATACCATTTATACGCAAGCAAGACAAACCCGATTTCAAATATTAACGCAAGCGATGTGATCAAACTCTCGCCCGCAAATGGATTCGATCGCGGCGTTCAGGAATTTCGGCACTGGCTAAACACAGCGGATGGCCAGAATCAAACCTGGTATTACGCATTAACAGCCTTTGGCTATGATCCTGCCCGGCAAGAAGTGCGGCAAACCGAGGTTGGGGGTACAGCAAACGCAGGGCCGATTGCCGCAAAAACAGCAAAGCCATACGTTATCCCTTACATCAGAACCTTTCAATTCAATGCCGATGGGGATATCAGTGAATTCACAAAAGTTTCGCAACAGTTTTCCC
>QQUM01000542.1 GCA_008501545.1 Calditrichota bacterium | reverse complement strand
ATACAAGTTTGAATTGCACCAAGATGGGATTGAAACCAGAAAAAGAAAGGATACACATCGATGCCTGAACAGTTTGAATTGCACCAAGATGGGATTGAAACGAGTCCGCTACTCTCCAAAATACAACGCATGCCGGAGTTTGAATTGCACCAAGATGGGATTGAAACAACATCGAAGGCCAACCGAACTGGGCAGTTAAAGCGTTTGAATTGCACCAAGATGGGATTGAAACACATCATGTACGCCAGAACCAAGACTATCAAACTCAGTTTGAATTGCACCAAGATGGGATTGAAACTCAATATAGTAATGAAGTTTTTTCTGCCATACCAGTTTGAATTGCACCAAGATGGGATTTATCGTCCAATATACGCGAGATATTACGGTATCCTGTCAACCCACCAGCTACAACCTGTTTACAGTTAATCCGCCATCTACGACAAATATATGACCTGTTGAAAATGGAAAATTACCAGACGCAACGGCCGTGACAGCACGGCCTACATCATCTGGCGTTCCCCAACGTTTCTGCAGGCTGAGCCCTTCATCAATACGCTTGTTGTACTTGTCTTCAACCGGCGCAGTCATGTCGGTTTTAATAATGCCGGGTTGGATTTCACAAACGGGAATATCATAATCGCCCAAACTCACGGCAAAGAGTTTGGTCATCATGCTGAGACCCGCTTTGGAAATACAATACTCCCCTCGATTCACGGAGGCTACCCGGGCAGAGATTGAAGTTATATTTATTATACAAGCCATGTAGGACGGCTCGGCTTCTTTTTGGGCTATCATCCAATTCGCCACACTTTGTGTGAGGAAAAACGGGCCTTGCAAGTTGACGCGCAGCACTTCCTCAAAACTCGCTTCGGTGATTTCCAGAATATCCGCTCTTTGGCGAGGTGCAATCCCGGCATTATTGACAAGGAGATGAAGCCTGCCGAAATGTTCTCGAACAGTGCTGACGATGGATGTCCGGTGTACAGGATCACTCACATCGCCCTGGCAATAAATCACATCAGCGCCGAGGTCACGAAGTTCATCCAGAATATCCCGGGCTTGCTCGCCCGGCCGAACGCCGTTAATAGCCAAATCGAAACCGCTCTTCGCCAGGTGTTTGGCAATGCCAAGCCCGATGCCCCGCGATCCGCCGGTAATCAGCGCAACGTTATTCACCTTCGACTCCGGAATAGAAAGTATAATATTTCTCATCGTTCAAAAGGCGCTGCAGGTAGAGCACGACCTCGCGCGCATGATAGTCTCCCCACATGCATGCTTCTCCATTGGCAATCTTGCTGCCCTGTGGTACATAGTCCCAGCCATTTGGCTGATGATAAATGGCATGCAGGATCAAACCCTGGTGACCGGATTCTGTGCTCAAATAGGGTGGACGCAATAATGCTTCAACAACCGTGAGACCAGCTTGCCAAAAGCGGGTTCCGGCCTTTTCCATACCTTTCGATTTCAAATACCGGCCCAGCCGGAGCAGCCCCTGCGCAGCAATGGCTGCAGCAGAACTGTCGACTGGCTCCCATGCGTTATAGGGATCAGATGCTCGTTCAAGATAGTCGCCGAGCCGGTGCAGATTCGGTGCGCCGGTATCCCAGTAGGGGATACCATCAGTGGGTGAATTTTCTATATAGAAATTAGAAGTTGCCTCAGCAGCTTTTAACAACATCGCTTCCAGTTTGCCCTTGCCACCAAACGCTGAAAGTTCCTCGTCTTTAAATGTGGCAAGAAACTCCAATTGTTCGGCAAAACCCAGAATTGCCCACGCCAAACCACGCGTCCATGTTGTAAAACCAGAATAGCCCTGCTGCGAATTCGGACAGCGATAGTTTCCATCGTTCACATTAAAGATGACCTCATGTGCTGTTCTGCCCGGCACATCAAAAGCATCCCTTCCTTCGCCGTAAAAAATCGAATACTTCGCGCTGGTTTCAATATGGGTCAGCATGCGTTCCAGCAAATCAATGCGAGCATCATTCTCACCGGGCAGATAGTGCCCGAGCTTATGCCCGACGCCAAGAATGCGGCAGGAACGGATGGTATCAATGAACAAAGAATGGGGGCCATTGAAGGAATAAATATAGCCACCATTTCTGATTTCGGTCCATCGGGCAGCCTGGATAGCACTGGAGACTTTGAGGGCGAGTTTGTAGAATTCCTGCTGCCAGGATTCGGATTCGATTCGTCCTTCCCGGGCTAATCGCAGTAAATTACCATACGTACTGATATTATTGAATCCATGATCGTGAACACCGGTATGCACAAGATGCGGCGCCATGCGGTCAACCGTATTACGCCGGCCGATCTCCAGGAATTGCGCGTCACCTGTGGCATCAAATTGCAGTATCGCGGAGCCATATTGAAATCCTTGCGTCCATTCAGTCCAGCCCCGACTGGAATATAGGCCGTTGCGTGTAAATACCGGCGCGCCCAACGTGCTATCGTAACCGTCCTCAATGGCAATGATTTTCTCACCGGACAGCGCCCAAAAATGCTGAAATTTATCTTTAAGACTTTCAGGGGAAACAGACTTTACATCAATCATTCTCGTCCTCCAAATGTGATTTTGCGGTAGAAAAATGAGAGACACGCCACGAGTGCCAGGCTCAATAAAATAAATGTTTCAATGCGAAGCCCAATGAGTAATTGTGGTACAAGACCAAACAGCGATCCGATAAACAAAAGCAAACCGATGGCCGTTAAAACAACCACTTCCATCCCTGGCGGTTTTGAGCTCAGGACAGCAGCAAATATCATTGGCGCCATCAGAGATGTGCCGGCGAAACTCACTCTCGCCAGAAGCACAAGCTGGTCACTACTTATAATTGAAAAGACCAACGCAGCGAGTCCGAAAAATACAACCGCTAAACGCGTTTTCAACATCAGTGTCTTCTCGTCTCCGTTTAGAATGGACCGAAACTCGCCACCAAGTGCAAAAATCTGCGAATCGCTTG
>QQUM01000795.1 GCA_008501545.1 Calditrichota bacterium | reverse complement strand
TTCAGGACTGCATATATAGATGATGTTGAACTGAGTCGTTCTGTTTGACTCCGTACGAATACATCCAAACATGAGATTGCTATTTATGCCCATCACCTGCTTTTGCAATTGGATAAACAAGTCTTCCATCATTTTTTTCTCTGATTTGCCATAAATACCTCCTAAATTATTGGTTTTACGTCTTTAATCCTGTTGAAGATTCAGCAGCTAAGACTTCAATAATTTTTGAGCAACCACCTTCGCGCAAATATGTGGCATGGTCCTCGATATTCTCAAATTTCCGTCCAACGATATCGGAGCACTCAAATTCATAGTCCGCACTTTCTAGAAATCTTTCAATTATTTCGATGGCTTTGGGATTATTAAAATCAATTTTGCCATTTTCTTTTTTGCTGTTGTTCATTGAGATAATCCATATTGCTGCTCCCAATGCCCCGCAGGCGCCTCCGCATAAGCCGATACCGCCAGCAAATCCCGATACCATAACCGTATGCATGTCGGATAATCCCATCTTTTTTGCCAACATTGCAGCACAGCTTACGGGAGAAGATGTTGCATCCATACTCTTTTCGGAGAACGCAGATTTTATCTCATTTAAAGCTAACGGAGCATATTGTGCGGATCTGCGGAGACAGCCTATTGATCCACCTTTAATAAGGAAATAAACAATCAAATCTCTATTTGAAGATGACTTATCCAACTCAGTTATTTCAGAACAATTGATATGAGTATTGCAGGTGCGGAACGATTCTACAACTTTTTGTGAGGCGTTTACTGCTGAAGTTTCAGCTTGTGATCCGGCGCCATAAAGTTGATATGCTTGTGCTCCTGCGGCAAGCGCAGCTCCCCAAATCATACCGCATTGATATCCATACTGCATTATTCCACCTGCAAAATGCATGGAAGCATTTTCTTCAGGTTCCAATGGATTATCAAAGGCGTTGTTGAGAACTCTCAACAGGGCTTCCGATCACGATCCGGATGAAAGAAAAGTACGCATTGTCTTTATTGATGATATCTCTCTTTTTTTATTATTCATCATGTTTCCTCTCGTTTTAGTAGTAAACATAGTTTTGTAGCTACCAAACCTGAAAGTTTGGATTATGATTTGTTTTCATGCTTCACAGTAATAACGACATTTCCCTTTTTGTGCCCTTGATCGACATGCCTGTGCGCCTCGGCAGCTTGCTCCAAATGATAGCTTTTATCAATGACCGGTTTTAGCTTTCCCGCTTCGATAAGCGCTTTAAGAAAGAGCAAGAAATTTTTCCTCAACATTAATCCCAATACCATTTCTATAATTCCAAGACTAAAATACAGGATATGCAACCAGTGGATCCCAATCCACCAAACCTGTGCAATGATCCAGAAGACTAAAAAGATACCCAATCCAATGGCAAACTCTCCAGCATAGCGATAACGCCAAAATGATGCTATCCCACCCAATATGCTGCCGATGCCATTAATTGACAGCAGAAAAATCCCGGGGATAAAAAAATCGTTAAATGGTGAATTTGCGAGCATCTCAACATACATCCCCAGGTTGCTACCGCTGGGATCGGCAACCATTGCCAAGCCAGCTGGTACTGCGCCAATGCCAATAAATAATTGCAGGGTACACAACCAAATGCCGAGCCTTCGTTTATTATTTTTCGCTTGATTCATATTCGAATCTCAGTTGTTTAATATGTGTTAAATTAGACATAAAAACGCCTCCAAGGATTATGGCTCCTCCCAAACAGGAGACAAAAGATGGCAATTCATCAAGCCATAAAAAACCGATAATAATTGTCATTACAGGAACTGAGTAAAGGAAGATAGCGGCTTTTGAAGCTTCAATTTTAGATAAAACACTTGACCAACATAAATTGGCAATCACTGCCGCTATTCCTATATAAATAACTACTAGTGTTGAATTTATGCTTGCAGTTGAAATAGCTTTGATCGCATTGTCTCCAAATGGCAGCATGATAAAAGTTGCTATCCAAATGGCGTAGCTGATAACATCTATGGGTTTGTATTTCTTTAATAAGGGTTTTTGCAGAATGAAATACATTGCGTTAGTAATTGCTGCAAGCAGAACAAAGACAATCCCTGCATTTAGCGATAAACCAATTGAATTTTGAAATGCAATTATTGTTATGCCGATCAAACAAAGTGACATTCCTGCTAAAAATCGTGCAGAAATCTTTTCATTTAGAAATAAAAATGCCAACACGACCTGAAATAACTGCGATGTACTGACAATGAACGTCGTTTCCCCGGCTGTAATCGTACGAACTCCATAATTCAAAAATATGTGATTTGCAGCTAAAACGAATCCTAATGAGAGAAAAGAAAAAATACTCTTTTTATCAGGCACATTTATTTGGTTTGGAATTGCAATTATAAACAGGGCAATTGATGAAATTACAAAACGTAACACAGCTATTTCAGTCGGATCATATTCAACAAGAGTAGCCCTGACTCCAACAAAAGATGACGCCCAGAAAAAAATTGCAATTATTATAAGATGAAAAGTCATTTGATTAGATTAATCCCTTAAATTAATCCATTTTCTTTTATCATTTTATTATCTCCCTGAGTTTTATAAAATCACTAACTGCTTTTTTCTCTTTTAATAATCCTGAAATGAAGGTGCTAATCGGTGGGTGCACGGAAATAAAATAGCGATGAAGAACAGGATGTGCACGCAGCAGAGCGGCAAATTCCGGTTTTGGAACTCGCTCGGGCAGGTTATTAATCTGGAATGATTCAAGCAGGAATAAATCTTCGACATTCAGTGCAATGTCTTGAAAGGTTGCTTTCAGATTTTTTGCATAGCTCATTCGCTTCCTCACTATTACTTATCCAAATAGTGCATCCTTTTATCATTGTAATTTTTCCTGACAGCAATATTTTTGAGTTTCGTATCTGGTTCATTATAACGCCCCCAACAGAACAAATGGGTCAATGTTGTGTGGGA
>QQUM01000460.1 GCA_008501545.1 Calditrichota bacterium | reverse complement strand
GGATGGCACCAGTGAGCTGACGACCAATGTTCATGGTCTTGTTGGTAAAAACAAAAAAATGAAAGAAGTTTTCAATCTGATTCATGAAATTTCAGACAGTCATGCGACGGTATTGATTTTGGGGAAGAGCGGCACAGGAAAGGAACTGGTTGCGAATGCTATTCAAAAACTCAACAGCCGCCGGGACAAGCCCTATGTGAAAGTGAACTGTGCAGCAATCCCGGACGCGCTTCTGGAAAGTGAACTCATGGGCCATGTAAAAGGCGCCTTCACCGACGCACAACAGGATCGAATCGGTCGATTTGAATTGGCACACTCGGGCACGATTTTTCTCGATGAGGTCGGGGATTTGACGCCCTCCGCCCAAATGCGCTTATTGCGCATTCTCGAGCAGGGTGAGTTCCAACGCCTGGGCAGTTCACGCACACAAAAAATCGATGTACGCGTCCTTGCAGCCACCAACCGGGATTTATGGGAAATGGTGCAGGAAGGAAACTTTCGTGAAGATTTGTACTACCGGTTGAATGTCATTCCCGTCTTTTTGCCGCCTTTGAGCGAACGTTCAGATGATCTGCCTTTGCTCATCGAACATTTCATTACAAAATACCGCATCCTGACGCACAAACAGGTCAAGGAGATTTCAGACCAGGCATGGGACCTGCTTATGGCCTACCCCTATCCAGGGAACGTGAGAGAATTGGAAAATATAATCGAGCATGCCTTTGCGAGGACCAAAGGCCATGTGATTACTGCAAACAAACTTCCATTTTATTTACGGCAATACACACCGCTGCAAAATCAGCCACAACCGCAACAGTCGAATGGGCACCAGGAGGAGGATGAAGCTGCACAAATACGCCGGGTACTGCAGCAATGTCACTGGAATCGATCCCTTGCTGCCAAAAATCTTGGAATGAGCAGAACGACACTCTGGCGTCGTATGCGCGAGCTAGATTTGATCGACGACTAGCCAAAGTTGTTCGAAAAATGGAGAAAATATTTGTAGTGAAGGCTTTCGCCTTTTCTTCAGGCAGAAGGCACATCAAAGAGACGAGAATCTCACTGACCATCTCGCCGGCAAAAAATATATTAACAACAAATGGAGAGCAGTAATCAGGCATTACTCTTTCGTTAATCCGGTTCAGATGACTCTTCAATTTTAGACGGCGCATAATCGGGGGAATTAAAAATCTTGACTGCCAAATCGAGCTCATCGACAGAGCCCAGTGTTTGAATCGGCTGGCTTTCCAAAAACTCAATTCCCATTGCAGGCGCTCGACGGTTTGTTCCGGCGATGAGTTTGTGTGGATCGACCCAGGCTACTTTACCAAAGATAACACGTTTTTTGAGATTAAGGAAGTTTTGCATGGTTATGACAGTAATATCGCCGGGTTTGAGCAGTTTACTCGTGATGATATTCATCCCATCTTCACTGATATCGCGTGCAAATCCGACCTCCCACCCTTCGTCTGTCTCAAAAGAAATATTTTTCCATACATTTTTCCGGTTATTGCTTCTGCGATCGTCGAAGCCCTGTGGCTGTTGCATGTTCGCTTCTCCTTATGTTGGGTAGACATGTCCACTGCGAGATTTTTCTCTAAGTAAGAAATCGTTATTTTGAGCTTGAAACTTAAGAGTTCTTAGAAATATTTTTTAATTTTATTAAAAATTTTTCATGTGCAGGGAATTTTAACGAACAAAAAAGCGGGAACCAACCGTAGCTGATCCCCGCCGAGTATGGAGCGGAAAAGGTATTTACAATTTTACGCTATACCAGTCTGCAATATGCACTTCAGCACGTTGTTGTCATCCGGTATAAATCCCCCCATTAAAACCCAAACATTCGACTCTATCCAGGCTTGGTTACAATCCAAAGCGAAAAGAGAAGACGTTGTTCGCTTCAAAGAATTCGGTGCTGCGATAGGCATAATCGATAATCAGGGTTGTGTTGCCAACCGCGTATTTCAAACCGGCACCCGCGGTCAATCCGAAAATATTTGTGGATTGGCCTGTTACATCCTCCGAGCCCTCAAGTGCGAGGCCGTAGCCACCCCGTAGAAAAAGCATATCATTCATCGCATATTCTGCTCCGAAGATCGCCATATCATCTGCAAAATCATTATTCTGGAACATGCCGTTTATCGTCACTGTGCTTTGCTCGTCAATCGACTTCGTATAGCCCAATCCGATTTCAAAACGTGATGGCAGTTCATCCGTTCCGGGGATTAGTGCCACCTGAGACTCTGTGCGAGCAACATCGTCAAGGGATGCTTGTGATTGTTGCAGACCGGTGCCATCAAATGTGATACCGGGGCCGAAATTTTTAATGGCCACACCAAGGTCGAGTCCCTGAACATTGCCCAAATCAGCGTATTGCACACCGAAATCGAACGAAAAGCCGGTTGCGCTAACGCGATCGATGCTTTCGGAGATAAAGTTCGCGGTGCCACCGACAGCGACTTTATCTGTCAAAGACCGGGAATAAGACAAACCCGTGGTGATGTATTGGGGTGAGAAGAGTTCGCCGGTCCCATCAGGAGCATCAATAGTGGTGATGGGAATATCGCCCAGATTGAGTATTTTCATACTTAGGGCAATGGTACCAAAACCTTCAAAATTTGTCGCCCCTGCGAGATAATTGACATCCGAATCAATGAAGTAGGTCATGTGCGAAAACATGGCGGAAGTCCCGTAGGCACCCTTCACCAAACCGGCCGGGTTCCAGTAGATTGATTCGACACCCGCTGCATTTGCAATGGAACCACCGCCCATAGCAAAGTAGCGTGCGCCAACCGGAATCAGCAGCTCATCCGCGGCATTGGATCCCAGTCGCTGCCCTGACGCATTCGTGCTCACAAGCAGAAAAAGCGCCAGAGTCATAATAAATATTGTTCTCATAGTATTTCTCATATTCTAACTCCTGTTTCTATGAACCCTGACAGGATTCTTCATCTTGCCAGGGTTAT
>QQUM01000338.1 GCA_008501545.1 Calditrichota bacterium | reverse complement strand
CAATACCTATTTTCGATGCCTGTTTCCAACCCCTGCTTCGAGAAACAATCGTCGTAACAGCAATGAGATGATCTGCATCCAGGGCATGTTTAATTCCAAGAAAAAATCCCAAACTGACAATCGGCCAGATCGATGTATCCATAGTCAACACAGCTCCAAATTAGGTAACTAAAAATGATTCATATCCTTCCAATTCCACTTTTAACAAAAGTTGACAAAGATACGACTGAGATTGAACAATTGCTATAGTTTTTTGGTTTTCTGTGAATGGAATTTATTAAAAATTCCATCATTTTCATCGGAACAGCAACCGGTAAAAACAATAAATCGGCATATAGAAAATATATGCTTAAAAAATTGTTTTTTAATAATTTGAGAAATAAAAAAAATCCCAATAGTTCGATTTTTCAGAAAATCGGTTTGAATTGTAAGGATGAACAATTATTTTGTTGAAGACAATTACAAAAAAGTAAGTATACAATTTATTTGCAGCCCACTTACATCTAACCACGCGAACGAATCCAAAAATTATGCGCAAAAGCTTGAAAAAGACACATTTTCTGGATAGGCTGCATACGGCTTCCGAGTACCAACACCAATAGAATTTCTCACCAATGCGCATTGGGTAAAACTACAGGAGTTAATTATGGAGCATTTCACAGCACAAAATCAGTACGGGAAAGATGGCCCGAAAGGCAGACGGGTTATCAAAAAAGAGTATCCTTTTAACGTCGCGCATACACAGCAATACAAAGCATATTCATTGCATAATTTTCGTAAAATTCCACAAATACGCGCGCTCCCGGAAAAATTAAAATTTGAGATTGAAGTTGTTGCACAAGTTTTTCCATTCAAAACGAACACTTACGTGATAAATGAATTGATTGATTGGAACAACATTCCGAATGACCCAATTTTCCGACTCACTTTTCCGCAGAAGGAGATGCTTCTGCCACACCATTATGATAAAATTGCAAATCTACTCAACCTTGACGCTGAGAAAGAAGAGCTGGAAAAGGTTGTGGATAAAATCCACGAGGAACTGAATCCACATCCAGCGGGACAGATGGAATACAATGTCCCCCTTCTGAACGGTGAACGCCTTTCCGGCTTACAACACAAATACAGGGAAACTGTATTATTTTTCCCAAGCAAGGGCCAAACATGCCACGCATACTGCTCATTCTGTTTCCGATGGCCACAATTCACCGGCAAGGAGGAATACAAGTTTGCAATGCGTGAAACATCACTGCTCATTGATTATCTGAAAAAGCATCCTGAAGTCTCTGATGTGCTCATTACAGGCGGGGATCCAATGATCATGGGATCGCGCAGTTTGCGGCATTACCTCGAACCACTGATCAATGCAGATGTGCAAAGTTTGCGAACAATTCGTATCGGGACGAAATCGCTTTCTTTCTGGCCATACAAATACTTGCACAGTCCTGAGGCCGACGAAGTACTGGCCCTGTTTCGAAAAATTGTCGATTCCGGCAAACACCTGGCTATCATGGCCCACTTCACCCATCCCCGGGAGCTGGGCACACCTGCTGTACGTGCCGCCATAAAACGCATTCGCAGCACCGGAGCCGAAATTCGCACCCAGTCCCCCGTCCTCCGGTGGATAAATGATGATCCCGACGTGTGGGCCACCATGTGGAAAATGCAGGTCAAACTTGGTTGTATTCCATACTACATGTTTGTTGTCCGCAACACAGGCGCACAACACTATTACGGTTTACCATTGGAGCGAACATATGAAATTTACAAAAATGCGATTCAACAGGTTAGTGGGCTGGCGCGAACTGTAAGGGGGCCGAGTATGTCAGCAATGCCGGGTAAAGTACATGTGACGGGCATCTTTGATATCAATGGTGAAAAAGTTTTTGGGCTCAACATGTTGCAAGCCCGGCGCCCGGACATCGTCATGCAACCATTTTTTGCGAAATACAACCCGGAAGCCACATGGCTGGACGAACTCGAACCGGCCTTCGGGGAGAAAAAATTTCCGTTTGAGTAATAACTTCTAAGAAAGATGCAAGGTGTATCGGTGTAATAATCGATACACCTTTTTTTATTGATTTAGACTGGACATTACAATGAATTTCAGTATATTCTTGAGCGAAAAGCCTGTTCAGCTAACAGCCAATAGCCAACACCCAACAGCCAAAATTCAATCATTAAAACCCGAGAGTCCTATGAAAACTCGAATGAAAACATTTTACTTTTTTCTTTTCTTTCTATTGCTCGCATGTGCTGGCCAAAAGAACACACAAACGACAGCAGTCGAGGAGTCAATGTCCGCAGCGGTAAATTCGGACATTCTTGTTCCGGCACCGGATATTACGATTGGCACACTTGAAAATGGCGTAAAATACTATATCCGCAAAAATGTCAAGCCGGAGAAGCGGGCCGAACTTCGACTCGTTGTCAATGCCGGTTCAATCCTGGAAGATGAAGACCAGCTTGGTCTGGCCCATTTTGTTGAACACATGGCATTTAACGGCACTGAAAAATTTGCCAAGCAGGAGCTTATCGACTATCTCGAACTCGTCGGCACACGATTCGGCGCTGACCTCAACGCCTCAACCAGCTTTGATGAAACAATCTATAAATTGCGCGTCCCCACAGACAGCCTGGAAATCCTCGAGCAAGCATTTGAAATTCTCGAACAATGGGCACATGCAGTCAGCTTTGATTCATTGGAAATTGAAAAAGAGCGTGGAGTCGTCATCGAGGAGTGGCGTACCGGTCGTGGCGCCAATGCCCGTATGATGGATAAACAATTACCCATTATTCTGAAAAACTCCCACTACGCCGATCGCCTGCCTATTGGCACAAAAGAAAATCTGGAAACTTTTTCGCACAACAGCCTTGTGCAATTTTACAAAGACTGGTACCGACCTGATCTCATGGCTGTGATTGCTGTTGGCGATTTCGACAAAACCCATATCGAATCGCTAATCAAAGAACATTTCAATCGCATCAAAAATCCAGAAAAAGAACGTCCCCGACCAAGCTATGCCATTCCGGACCATGAAGAAAAACTCTATGCGATCGCAACTGATCCTGAAGCAGCGCAAACCATTATTCAAGTCATTTATAAACATCCTGTACGGCCGGAAGGCACCGAACAGCAATACCGAAATGGCATCATCGCACAACTTTACAATACCATGCTGAACAATCGCTTTGGTGAAATTGTGCAAAAACCCAATCCGCCATTTATTATCGCACAATCGATGTACGGCAATTTGCTGCGCACAAAGGACATGTATGCTTTACTGGCGCTGGTCGCTGAGGACAAACTGGCGAGCGGGCTCGAAGCGTTGCTTACAGAAGCAGAGCGTATTAAACAACGTGGTTTTACAGAAACCGAACTCGAACGCGAGAAAACCAATCTGCTGCGCGGTATGGAAAAAGCCTGGCAGGAACGGAAAAAAACCAACTCCGGCGCTTTTGCTGCTGAATATATTCGAAATTTTCTCAGTGATGAACCTATTCCCGGAATCGATGTTGAATATGAATTGTACAAAAAATTACTGCCGGGGATTACGGTTGACGAGATAAATCAACTAGCACAACAATGGATCACAAAAGAAAACCGTGTCGTCGCTGTCAACGCACCGGAAAAAGAAAAGCTCATCATTCCCACCGAAGCAGAATTTAACACTGTCTTTGAAAACGTGAAAAACAAGACGATCGAACCATACGTGGACGAAGTGGCCGGCATCGGCCTGATGACCGCACCACCAGAGCCCGGACGAATCGTCATAACACGAAAAAACAAAGCGCTGGGTGTCGCGGAAATGCGTCTGGCCAATGGTATCCGGGTTCTGCTGAAGTCGACTGATTTTAAGGAGGACGAAGTCCTTTTCAGTGCCTATAGCCCCGGTGGCACATCACTGATTTCAGATGATGATTTTATTGCCGGCTCCACAGCCGCTACAGTTGTCGAAAACGGCGGTTTGGCTGAACTGGATCAAATTCAATTGGAAAAACTACTGGCTGGAAAGGTCGTCCGTGTTTCGCCATATATAAACGAACTGAACGAAGGCATGAGCGGCAGCGCTTCACCTAAAGATTTGGAAACGTTATTTCAGCTCATTTATCTCACATTTACGGCCCCGCGGGAGGACAGCACTGCCTTCGTTGCGTATCAGCAGCGATTGCAAGAATACATCGCCAACATGAAAGCAAGTCCGGAATCTGCACTGCAGGACACACTGCAGGTTACACTTGCGAACTACCATATCCGGGCTCAACCTGTCGATGAATCGTATTTTGCCAATATGGATCTGCAAACATCGTTCGACTTTTATAAAGACCGCTTTGCAGATGCAAGTGACTTCACCTTCTTTTTTGTTGGGAATTTCGATCTCAAGTCTGTGAAACCGCTGATCAAAACCTATATCGCCAGTCTGCCAGTTTTGGACAGGAAAGAAAGCTGGAAAGATGTTGGCATGCGGGCTCCCATAGGTGTGATCAAAAAAGTCGTTAAAAAGGGCAAGGAGCCAAAAAGTCAGACAAGCATCGTTTTTACCGGGCCATTTGAATGGAGTCGACAAGAACGTTATAATCTGCAAGCGATGACAAGTGTGTTGCAGATCATGCTGCGTGAACGTGTAAGGGAGGAGCTGGGGGGCACTTACGGCGTTGGTGTCAGGGCTAGCTACTCGGCCAAACCCGATACCAGCTACAGCCTTCGTATCGGGTTCGGGAGTGATCCCGAGCGCGCTGAAGAACTGACAGCAGCCATTTTCGAAGAAATTCATGAATTGCTCACGGATGGCCCCAGTGAAAAGAACCTGCTCAAAGTGCAGGAAACCCAGCGGCGTGAATATGAGATTTCGCTCAAACAAAACCGTTCATGGTTAACCTGGCTGAAATTTTACGATGAACACAATGAAGATGCGAATGAGATTCTGAACTATCCCAATATCGTCGACCAGCTTAATGCGGATGCGGTTCAGAATACAGCGAAAAAATATCTTAATTTGGACAATTATGTACAGGTGAGATTAATGCCGGAAGAGTGAATAAAATCTTACGAAATCGGATAAGTATTATCCTTCGATTTTAAAAAAAGTGACGCTAAAAAAAGGATCGCCCGAGGGATATCTCCCGGGCGATTTTTTGTGGCAATTAAAAAAACCGATGGGGCTGTATCAAAACATGAATCTGTATAATAAATATTCAAATTTATGTATACATGCAGAAACTATTTTGTTAAAAACCTATCTCGAAGCATCCTGAGTAATCCCGCGCATTTTGCGGGATGTATCGAAGGGTGCGTGCTCAGGAATGCACCCGCACCTTTCGATACGCCCCGCTCAAAAGCAGCGGGGCTACTCAAGATGCTTATTTATGAAATAAACTAAAATCCTGTTTAATATACGGTTTTCTGTATTTTTATTCACTACTTTGATGTTTTGATACAGCCCCCATCAGTTTTTTAAACAATCAGCTTTCGACTCTTTTTAATCTCAACTCCAGTAAATCATATCGAATCAATAGCCAAAAAATTCAGGCAGCCACGTGCTGAGTTCTGGAATATAGGTGACCAGCATCAGTGTAACGATCATGGCGATATAAAATGGAATTAATGGTTTAACCAACTTGGCAATTGTCGTCTCTCCTATTCCGCACCCGAGAAACAGGACACTCCCAACTGGCGGTGTACACAAGCCAATACAAAGATTCAGCACCATGATAATACCAAAGTGCAGCGGCGCGATGCCAAGCTCTATCACGACGGGTAAAAAGATCGGTGTGAAGATGAGCACTGCCGGTGTCATGTCCATGAAGGTCCCGACGATCAGCAACAAAAGATTGATAATGAGCAGTACAACGATCACGCTGTCCGTCATACCGATCAGGGTTGCACTGATATTTTGTGGAATATTTTCATAGGATAAAATCCAGGACATGGCTTTTGATGTCCCGATAAGCAACATAACAATTGCCGTCGTCTCAAC
The DNA here is from genome assembly GCA_008501545.1 of Calditrichota bacterium. Lineage (GTDB taxonomy): Bacteria > Zhuqueibacterota > Zhuqueibacteria > Zhuqueibacterales > Geothermadaptataceae > Bioreactorimicrobium. Next base: position 5,771 of record QQUM01000338.1, on the reverse strand, counting down.
GGATTTCAGCAGTATCCCGGGGACATCCCGCGTTTTGATCTCGCGATAAATAAAGGCCAACACGAGAGAATAGACAACAGCTACCGCGCTGGCTTCCGTCGCAGTAAAAATCCCGGCGATAATGCCGCCGATAACGATAAAGATGAGAAGCAGGCTGGGAATCGCATCAAACAACTTTTTCAGCGCATAAGTGATGGGGTAGCGCTCACCTCTTGGGTATCCTTTGATGATCGCTGTGACTGCCGCAACGCTCATCAACCCAAGCCCGACGATGAGTCCCGGAATATAGCCGGCGATAAACAGGGCAGCGATGGATACACCGCCACTCGCCAGCGAATAAATAATGAGAATATTACTCGGGGGAATCAACAAGCCTGTGGTTGATGCTGTGACCGTTACTGCGGTATTAAAGTTTTTATCGTAGCCTTCTTTATTCATCGATGGAATCATAAACCCACCGATGGCTGAGGTTGCGGCAGCGGCAGAACCGGAAATCGCACCGAAAAACATACAGGCAACGATGTTCACATACGCCAAACCACCAGGGAAGACGCCGACGATCACTTTCGCAAAGTCGATTAACCGGCGTGCGATCCCGCCGCGTCCCATGATATATCCGGACAAGATAAAAAACGGAATCGCCAGCAAGGCGAAACTGTTGATGCCCGTTGCCATTTGCTGCGCAATTGTCGTGATTGCCGGCCCGGGAGCGATAGTAAACAACATCGTAAGGATGGTGGAAATACCAATCGCAAGTGCGATCGGCACATTTAATCCCAAAAGAATGACAAAACTAACGATAAGTACTGCTACTGAAATATCCATTTAATCGACCTCTCTCATTCTACTGAACTTATGCTGTGAGCCTGCACTTCGTTATTTATACCACCACGTGCCCGGATAATAAAAACAACCGAGTAATACATCATCAATATCCCGGTGAGCGGTAAAACAAGGTAGACATAGCCCATTGCAATGCCCAGGGCCGGGGATATCTGATTGAGCTGGAACGTCAGGAAAACCAACTTTGTCCCGCCAATCACGAGAACGAAAAGAGCAAATAGCAGAACTATTATATAAATAGTAATTTCTGAGATTTGCCGTTTTTTTCCTGTCAGATTGTGTGTTAAAATGTCGATACCAAGATGCGCGCGTTTGTAAAGTGCATAACTTGCACCCAACAGGCCGATCCAGATCAACAGAAATCCCGCCAGTTCTTCAGTAAATGAACTCGGGTCGCGCATAACAAAGCGTGTAAAAATCTGCCATGTCACATCGATTACAATGAGTGCCATGAGCGCTGTCAGAACTTTCTCAAGAATACTCGTAATTATCTGCGTTAATTTTTCCATACTCTCACCTACTGTATTGAGTTGATTTCCTGGATTAAGTCGTAAATTGAAGTCCCTTTGTAGGAATCGTGCATTTCCTGCACGGCCTCTTTAAAAGGCGTTTTATCAGGATTGATCACTTCGACGCCAGCTTTTTTCACCTCAGCAAATGCTTCATCGCAGGCGTCCTGCCAAAGCTTTTTCTGATAAGGCACCGATTCATCAACGGCTGATTGCAACCATTCCTGTTCCCTGTCTGTCAGGCCGTCCCAGACAACGGTACTCATGATCAAAATATCCGGTACGGCAGTGTGTTCATCCAGGCTGTAATATTTGCACACTTCGAAGTGCTTTGAAAGATAAAAGCTTGGCGGATTATTTTCGGCCCCATCGACGACGCCCTGTTGTAACGCGGTGTACAGCTCGCCCCAGGGAATGGGTGTTGCCGAGCCGCCCAGTGACTGCACCATTTTTATCGAGGTAATGCTTTTCATCACGCGGATTTTCAGACCATTCAGGTCCGAGGGTTGTTCAACCGGACGCTCCTTCGTGTAGAAGCTGCGGCTGCCGGCGTCGTAGTAGCACATCCCGCGCAGATAAAAAGGCTCACCCGCCAGCAGTAGTTTTTTTCCGATTGGTCCGTCAAGGACTGTCCAACGGTGTTCGTCATCGCGGAAAACATAGGGAATTCCGAAAATTTTCATTTCCGGTACGAAGGCTTCAAGGGGTGCAGTGGAAACCTTGGTCATAGCCAGGCTGCCGATCTGCAAGAGCTCGATCAATTCCCGCTCATTGCCCAATTGCCCGCCAGGATATATGTCGACCCGCATTTCACCACCGGATTTCTCTGCGACCTTCTCCGCCATATAAACCATCCCTTTATGAACCGGGTGTGTGACATCAAGACCGTGGGCAAGCTTGACAACAGTGACGTTGCTTTCACTTTTACAGCCGGTACCAAGAAAAACCAGAAGCGATAGGTAGACAAAAATTGATTTTTTCATACGTCTCTCGCGTTTAAATGTATGGATTACTGAATTTCTTTCACAATAGCAGGAACGATATTTTCCCACATCACAGGCAAAATATTTTTTTCGCGCAAGCCAAATCGGCGGGTCGATGGAAAAGGGTACCGAAACAGCACGCTGAATTTTTTCGACAAGATCGGCTATGAATGCAGGTTCTTGCAATCCTACATTCACATCAATATACGCTGCTCAATTTTCAGCCTTAAATTTCGATAATTCGAGTATACCATCGATGTTATTCTCATCAATCAGTTTGTGTGTTGATGGAACGGAATCATTTATCGATTCGCTAATTATGGTAAGGCCATATAGTGCGCTTTATTAAACAATAAAATAAGAATATAAAATAAAAAAAGCAGCACATCAATGGATGACGAACTGCTTAATTTTTTCTTTTCTAATTCAAGAGATAATTTATTCAAGCTGTTTAAACCAATGGGGACTATCAGGGTGTTTATAAATACCCAACGTAGGCTCCTAATATAAACTGATTACAAAAAAACATACTAATTCCTTTTAAAAATAGCCAGAAGTTTAAAACAGTTTTGATAAAGCCAAAATACCAACACCGGCAATCGAGATAAAACTGATCCACAGGATGATATCATAGATTACGGTTGGTTTTAGGGATTCGGTGAGATATTTGTATCGGAAAATAAAAGCTGCGTATATTACCACAAATAATAAAATTGCGTTTGCTATTCCCCCGGCCATTACCAACACAACCGGGATTTCAGTCATAAGTAATCCGGTAACTGTCCAGGCAATAGGAATTCCGATCCCAAGAATAGCTATCTTTTTTTTCCAATTGTTGGCATCGTTGTAATCCACATTCTCAATTTGCGCCCAAAAATCGCTGAATAATCGTGTCCATGCAGCAGTCCCTGAAAAAAGAGTTGAATACAACACGACAATAGCTCCAATAATATAAAGCATCATTACCTGTGAACCTGCAGTTTCGGTATAGATTTCCGAAAGTGTGAGAATCATCCCAACGCCACCTGGGACTTCCCCTTGTCCGTGTAAAACAGCCGCTCCCAAAACATAAAATGCCATTGTCACAACTGTGTAAATAACCATCGAGAGCACACTGTCCCAATACATCACACGAATCCAGCCTTTGGCGCGATTTGTCCATTCTTCAGTTTTTTCGAAAGGGCCGGTGAATGCGGCGTAGCCTTTTTCCAGGCACCAATAGGGATAGGTGATAATCTCGGTTGCGCCAACTCCTGTTAATCCAAAAGCGGCCACAGCCGCGCCCAAAGCAGCGCGGGGTAGTTGAAAACTAAATCCTTCAACCAGATCGGAGGTTGTAATGGAAAATGGGGTTGAATGCAGCATGGCCACACAAACGATAGTGAAAAATGTAAAGATCGCAATCAGACCAACGGAAACACCCTGGATCAACTCGTAATAGCCAATTGCAACTAAAAGAGCGGTAGTCAAACCGGCCGCGACAATCCAGCTCCAGGCGGGCAAAGCCGGCAGCGCTACACCGCCTGCCTGTGAAATGGCATCCGCTATGCCGCCATATTGTAAAACGATTACGAGTTGAACTATAAACCAAATCCAAATACTCCAATGAATGCGGAATATTTTCAGACCAGGTAAACGATTAAGGGATGTAATTGCAGTTTCCCCAGAGTAAATTGCATGTTTGCCAAATTCCAATTGCACACAGACTTTTACCAGGCAACTCAAGACAATTATCCACAAAGCCACAAAGCCCGCCTGAGCGCCCAGAGTCGTTGTCATAATCAATTCACCAGAACCAACGATTGAAGCTGAAAGAATCATCGAAGGGCCAAGGTTGGAAAGCATGCCCCAAATAGTAGTTGGCGGTTCTTTAATTTGTAATTTTTGATCACCTGTATTCTGATGCATTCTGCCCTTTGCTAATTTGATTCACAGATAGTTTATTCGGCACTATAATTTTTATAAACCGCATTTAATTCTCGATGATGTTTTCAAGCAGCGTCGTTTTGCCACTGCCTAAAAAGCCGGTCACAAGATAAAATGGCGCGGTCATCATAACACTTCCTTGATCCATTCTTTGACAATAGCCACTGAGGGAGTTGAGCCTTCAGACTTCAGTTTGTAATCCAGCATGACAACCGCCGGGGTTTTGCTTACACCCAATTCCAAAATACGTTTTTCATCCGTAATCTCTTCAATCGCCACATCCGCACCCAGCTCATGAACGGCTTGTTTCGCGACTGGTCGCAGGCTTGCAAGCTCGTTATCATCTTTGCCCAACAATAACACCGAGCCTTTTTGTGTTTTGATTTTATGTCGCAGTTTTTCAAATATGCGTCGCTGGATGGCTGCCACAAGCTCTTGTTTTGGCGGGATTTGCGAAACAAATGTAATTTTGCCGTCGATGCAAATGGTCGGTATGCTTTTCACCATGATCGACGTCATGAACTGCACCGACTCTCTGTGCTTGATTTTGTGTTCCCGCCATTCCACGATGCCTTCAAATTCTTCCACTGCCCTTTTCACGGCCTCAACCGAATACTGGCAGGGTGTGCAAGATTCAGAATCAAGAGTGATGACATCCACAATGACCTTGTCCATTTTGCCGTAATCGCTCATATCGAAAGTATCATCTTCTTTTTGCGTGTCTGCAAGCGTGCGAATTACATCTTGCTGGTAGGGTTCATGGACAAGTTTGGTTACGGCCAATAAATTCTTGGTCGGCGTTGCGTAGGGGAGATCACAGCCGGGAGCGAGGATGAATCCCTGCTCTCCACCAATATCCATGCAGTTCAAGGCGTCTCTTTGGCAATCTTCCTCCGTGCCCATGAGCAGGACAACAGTCAGTTTCATGTTGCCGCCAAAGCTGATACTGTTTTTAAGGCAAACATCGCGAACATAATCCAGCGGAATGTTTTCATCGATGGAAATATTGTCGGGCTTGCATTGGCACATGACCTCGATGTTTTGCTGTGCGTGACCGCAAACAAAAAAGGAGCTCAACGCATCGCGGGATTTTATGTGGGCAAACAAATCAGAGACCGGTGGACTCACAAAGGTTTCGAAAAGCGTTGGATCGATTTGCGAAGTCATGGGATCAACCACAGCGATGACATCGCAGCCAGCATCGATGTAATAATTTGCCATTGCAATCGAGACTTCCTTGGTGAATTCCATAACCTCGCTGACTTTTTCAGGCGTTTCCAGCATCATCATAAAAATATTTGTGCCCAATAAATGCAGAGCCAAAGTAAATGGCCCGGTGATGAGTCCGTACAAAGCTGTATCCGGGTGCTTTTCTCTAAGCCGTTTGGTGGCTTCAATGACAACGGCTATTCTTCCTTCATCAGCATTTGGAATTTTCAGATTTTCAAGCGAATGCCCGTTCGTCAGTATGTGGGAAACGACAGCCGGCGGATTTTCTTTGGACCACGCC
>QQUM01000623.1 GCA_008501545.1 Calditrichota bacterium | reverse complement strand
GCATTCGCATCAATTTTGAAACGGATTACACGGTCCGTGGCGTTTTGACTGAGGTCCCGCAAAACAGCACCATGGAAACGAATATTATCATTGCACCGGCCAGCGCACCATTTTACGAACGCCAAGCAGACAACTGGGATGGTTCGTGGATTTTCACTTTTCTCAAATTGCGTGACGGTGCCTCGCCAGCCAACATCGAAGCCCAATTACCGCAGTTCATCACCAAAACCTGGGGCGAAAATGAAAATGATCGCACGAATCTAAAACTGAGCGCTTTCAGCGATCTGCATAATGATCTCACCAACACCCGTGGTAATACTTATATTCTCTTGAGTATCGCTTTTATTATTCTGGCGATTGCATCGATCAATTTTATGAATCTGACGACAGCGCGCTCGCTGGAACGTGCACGGGAGATCGGTTTGCGCAAAGTGCTTGGCGCTGAACGGAAAAAACTCGTCATGCAGTTTCTCAGTGAATCCTTCCTGATTTGCGGTTTCGCTTTAGCCCTGGCCGTGGTGCTCGTAGAACTGGTGCTGCCGTGGTTCAATAATTTATACAACCTGTCACTGGCGTTATCCTATTTCGATAATTTATATACGATACTCGCGCTGCTCGGCCTGGCGCTGGCGATCAGTGCGTTGGCCGGACTTTATCCTGCATTTCACCTGTCCCGTTTTCAACCGGCTGATACCATTCGCGGCCACGTCAAAAAAGCAGCTTCCGGGCTGAATTTACGCCTGGCACTGGTCGTCGCGCAGTTTTGCATGTCGATTATTCTCATCATCGCGACGGGCGTGTTGTTTCAGCAGATGCGCTATATGAAAACCGCTGATCTCAAGTTCGACAAAGAGAACCTGCTGGTTGTGGAAACGAGTCAGGACGATTTTGCCGATACGGAAAAAGCGAAACAAACGCTGGAAACCTTCAAGAACCAGGTGCGCCAGTACAGCCAGGTCAAATCGGTCAGTTCATCGTCGCATGTGCCCGGCCGCTGGCCCGGTTCGTTTCTCTTCGCATTTCCGTTGAAGCCGGGCGTTGAGGAACAACGCATGCGTATGCGCTGGTGCGCTGTCGACGCCCACTACTTTGAAACGATGGGAATGGAATTCAGCGAAGGGCACGGTTTTTCCGATGAAATGAAAGCAGAAGGGGAAAAAGGCGTCGTCCTGAACGAGGCAGCACTGCATGATTTTGGTTGGGAAACGGCAGCCGGTCACCAGCTCCGTATCGGCAGAACAAATTACAATGTGCTTGGCGTCGTTAAAAACTACCACTACGATTCACTGGAAGAACCGGTCTCGCCGGTGATCCACATCTACCAGCCTTCAGACAGCCGTCGTCACCGCATGATTGCGATTAAACTGGCAGCCGGTCCGGTTACCGGTGCCATCGATCAGATTCGTGCAGAATGGCAGCATCTCGTTCCCGGCAACACAATGAACTACTTTTTCCTCGACCAGAATTTTAGTGAATTGTACGAAAGTGAAGAGCGGCTTCTGCGCGTCGCGACTGTTTTTGCCGGTTTGGCCATCACCATCGCGGCGTTGGGTTTATTTGCACTTTCATCGTTCACGGTGCAACGGCGCACCAAGGAAATTGGCATTCGCAAGGTTCTCGGTGCAACCGTTGGCAATGCAGCATTCCTGCTTTCCCTCGATTTTTTCAAATTGGTAGTGGTGGCTATACTCATAGCCTGGCCGGTCGCCTGGTTTACTATGCAACGCTGGTTGCAGGATTTTGCCTATCGCATCGACCTTGGGTTGGGCGTCTTTGCCGTGTCTGGATTGATTGCGCTGGCAATTGCTTTGCTCACGGTGATTTGGCAGGCTATTCGTGCCGCATTGGCGAATCCGGTTGAGAGTTTGCGGTATGAGTAAATTGGGAGGAGAACAATGTTTAAAAATTACCTGAAAATCACCGTACGAAATCTGGTGAAGAACAAGGTCTATTCTTCAATCAATATCATCGGTCTTGCAATCGGCATTGCTTCATGTTTGCTTATTTTTCTCTGGGTACAAAAAGAACTGAGTTATGATAAGTTCCATAAAAATGCTCACAGAATATATCGTGTTGAACGCGAACTGTATCGGGAAAATGCCTTTAGCCGTTGGCCCATAACATCAGGCGCATACAAACAACCGCTGATCGATGATTTTCCGGAAATCGAAAATGCCGTTCGCTTTTGGGGGAAGGAATACGCTATTCACGATTCGCGTGGCAATATTCATAGACAGGCAGCCTGGGCAGTGGATAATTCAATTTTTCAAATATTTGATTTCAAACTGCTACAAGGAGACGAACAAACTGCTCTGAAATCCCCCTACTCCCTGGTTTTAACCCGGGAGAAAGCCATTGCTTTATTTGGATCCGCCGATGTTGTTGGAAAGTCACTTGTTTTTGAGTGGGAAGATAAACCAACAGAATTTAAAGTAGCGGGTATTTTGCATGATATTCCACTCAATTCTCATATGCAATTTAATATGCTGGTTTCTATTTCTTCCTATCCTGCTGAGTATTTTTCCAACTGGCGAAGTAACTATTTATATACCTACGTCCTGTTGTCTAAAAATGTGAAATGGGATCGATTTGAAGAAAAACTTAAAAGTTTTGTTAGCCAACGCCTGGCCCCTTTTTACGGTGATTTAACGCATGGGGAAGCCAATATTCATGAGGTGCTTCGAATGGTCCTTATGCCAATCACCCATATTCATCTTCATCCAAGCAGCAACTGGGAAATACAACCAGGTGGAAATGCCGCGTCTGTTTTCATTTTTTCATCGATCGCCTTGCTCATTTTGATCATTGCCTGCATAAACTTTATAAATCTATCAACAGCTCGTGCGAACAAACGTGCAAAAGAAGTGGGACTTCGAAAATCGGTTGGCGCCCGAAATTTTCAACTGCAAGTGCAATTTATTCTTGAGTCGATTTTGCTCTCGGTTATTTCTCTTGTTATCGCATTGA
>QQUM01000284.1 GCA_008501545.1 Calditrichota bacterium | reverse complement strand
CAAATCGCAGCCCCAACTCACGCTTTAATAGGGTTTATCCATTTTATATCAATGGGGCGAATACAGGATGATTTCCCATGGCAGATTTTGTAATCATTGAAGGTGATAAAGCCATTTTCCTGCCAAGTTTCGGGGCAGCGATGGTTGTTGTACAACCGGGAACAATGCCTGCAAGCGGGCCCGGAACGTTCAACGGCAAAAAACTATGCATTGAAGGCGATGAAAAAGATGTCTCCGTTCCGGGATGTGTCTATATGACACCGCAATACTGCATTCCGGGTAGCGGCACACTGAAAATTGATTCTCTGGCCGGTAACCAGATAGCAGAAAAGACAAATACCGGCGACACAGCGGTTATATTAAAAGGCATGCAATTTAATGCAAAATTCGAAGTACAGAGTCCGGCCCAACAACCGCCACCGGGTCCGGGACCGCCTATTCCCGATGCAACACCAAATTATTCCGGCAAGGGAATGTTTCAAACGTCCAATACAAAATTGCAAGGGACATAAACACCACTTATAACCCAGAAAGAAGAGTTCCATGGCCCCAAATTCCGGGAATCCTGACAAACTCACCCCTCTCGTTATGCCACCACGCGATGGCGCCAGCCAATCCGGGCGGAAAACCAAAGCGCTCAATCCGTCGTACATCGCGATTGATGAACGCTCCCCGGCTGATATATTGCGATTCACGCGAGAATACGTAAAAAATTTGCGCTATTACGGCATTGAAGATGAACAGATCAAATTGCTTGGTGACTGGAGTGGCTTTTTGAATGGGGAAATGGATATTGAGGAGATCGTTGCATTCATGGAAAACCCCGATGCATTTTCATCTGCAAAATCCAGCCAATTTACACGACCCCACTTTGCTTTGTTTCTGACTTTTCTCCATTTATTGCGCCATGCGCAAACACACATGAATCAATTGACAAAACGCCATCTCGATTTTTATTACCAGCAGATTCTTGGCATGACAAAAAAATCTGCCATGCCGGACAAAGTCCATGTATTGGTTGATCTCGCAGCAAAAATTCCCGCTGTTGAACTGCCAGCCGGCACCACCATGCTTGCCGGCACCGACAGCCTGGGCAAGGATCTCATTTACAGTACAGATGAACAGCTTGTTGTAAATCAGGCGCAAATTGCGAAAATCAGCTCACTGTATGTCGATAGCCCGCAAATCGGTATGCGTGAAGAACGAGAGCGGCAAAGCAATCCGGACAGCTCCGATGCGTTTATGCGCATGCTGCGATTGCCTTATGGTGAACCGCAACCCGGCAGTGTCATACCAGTATTTGGCGACGGCACGTTACCAGGTGATCCTAAAAGCCAGGATGATGGCCCTGCATTCCATCATGTGATTCAATTTCGTGAAGTTATCCAGTTTGTCCCCGGAGATTTGCACATATCCATCCCGGATTTCTACAAAATAATGGTATATCAGGAAACTCAGGAGGTGAAGTGGCAGGAAATCAACCGCATCATCACACAGGCTGGAAAAAATCGCGATGCCAACTTTGCTGACATTCCTGAAGATTCGAGAAAGTTCGAAGAAAATCTTACAGCCGCAGTGAAACCGGAAGGTGGGTTACTGGATTCCATTTTCACTGAAATACCGGAAATCAAAACAGTCTATGATGCTTACACCAATCTTTATCGCGAGGATCTCGGTAATTTGCGCACGACCATCGAGGAAAAAATGTTTTTGGACATCGACAATTTTGCCCGTATGATGTTTTTAAAAAAGCGTATTGACCTCGAATGGGATGAAATCAACCGTATTTTACAGAATGCCGCGCAACAGGAACGCAACGATGCCGCATTTGAATTGCCCATCGAAAGCAAAATGGATTTTGAGAAGAATCTGGTCAATGCCCTGGATCCTGCGATGAATGCGACGAGCTTGCAACCTCATTTTAATGCACTTGCAAGCCGTACGGAAGATTTGATCAAAATCGAAAGCCTTACGGGTTTATATCATGCACTCCTGCGGCTGGAAGAATATTTTCATATCCATCCAGGCAAATATCCGGTTGCTATTCCGCAAAATTCCGAAAAACTAGCCAGCCACAATTGGGACAAAACATACACGATCCTTGCTGAAGCCTACCGGCAAAAAATCTGGACACAGCGCAGGGCAAACATGCAGGATGTACGAAAAGAATCGCCACAACCCGAAGCCTTGCAATTGATTGTTGATCTGGCGCTCGGTGATGCTGAATCCGGCTCGAAAGAACTCAATCCGCTGGTGCGATTGAAAGAAAAATCCGGTGATACGTTCACCGATTTTTTGAACCAGATGATCGATCGTGAAAATGCCGGCCAGCCTATTCTGGATGAAGAATGGGATCGCATTATTGGAATCGCTGAATTATTGCAACGGGACCACCTGGAAGAACCCGTTGCTGCCTATGTGGAATGGAAAAATCTCTATGCTTATGCCGATGCAACGACGGTCAAGGAAATATCCCGGGACGCAACACGCTGGAAGACGTTCGGACGCCCCCAGGGCATGATAACAAAGGACCAGGTTCCCACTTACTCATTCGGTTGGGCCATAACTTCACCTTTATTATTGTTGAGCCAGGGTACGCGCACAATCAACCTGTCATTACGATTTTCAAAAGACGAGTTTGATGCAGATGCAATTCGACATGCTTTCGGGGATGAGACGGAATTAAATAATCTTAAGGTGGCAAAGGGAACCGGTCCGTTCCTCATAGAAATCAGCACAGGAAAAAGCTGGATTGAACCTGAGACATCGACATGGCATATGGATGTATCTGCGGAAGACCATGCAAGCTTAAAAATAACTATTGTACTCTTACGGGATATCGATCCGATTGTGCCACTCGTTAACGATGAGAACCAGCCGAATGCGACATGGCCACAACTTCGACTTCTTCTCAGGCAAATCTGGCAGCCATCGGAAGCGAATGATGGTACCGGGCAATACAAGACCGATT
>QQUM01000303.1 GCA_008501545.1 Calditrichota bacterium | reverse complement strand
AGGTACACTTTATCCAGATGTGATTGAAAGCGTATCGCCGACAGGTGGTCCATCTGTGACGATAAAATCGCACCATAATGTGGGAGGACTGCCAGAAAAAATGCATCTGGATTTGATTGAGCCGTTGCGGGAGTTGTTTAAAGATGAGGTGCGGCAGGTTGGAAAAGCACTTGGCCTTCCTGCTGAAGTTCTCGGCAGGCACCCCTTCCCCGGTCCGGGACTGGCTGTACGTATTCTGGGTAAAATCACGAAGGAACGGGTTGACGTGCTGCAAAAAGCCGATTCGATTTATATCGAAGAACTACGCAATTCTGGCTGGTACGATAAAATCTGGCAAGCATTTACGGTTCTTTTGCCGGTTCACACCGTTGGTGTAATGGGGGATCAGCGAACATACGAGAATGCAGTGGCGATTCGCGCAGTGACCAGTACAGATGGTATGACAGCTGACTGGGGAAAATTGCCCTATGAACTGTTAGCCACGGTTTCAAACAGAATAATAAATGAGGTCAAGGGCATCAACCGCGTGGTTTATGACATTAGCTCAAAACCCCCAGCAACAATCGAATGGGAGTAATAATATTAACCAAGGAACAGGACAACTACTATGTGCGGAATTATAGGATATATCGGTAATAAAAAGATCGTACCCGTTATTATTAACGGATTGCGACGTATGGAATACCGCGGATACGATTCAGCGGGGATCGCTGTCATTGCGAACGACGAACTGCGTCTGTCGAAGAAGCCGGGGAAATTGGTTGAACTCGAAAATGTAGTAAACAATGGCAATGGAGCTTTTGACAGCAGTATTGGTATTGGACACACACGGTGGGCAACACACGGTGTACCGAATGAGACGAATGCCCACCCGCACATAAGCCAAAATAAAAAAATTGCGCTGATTCATAATGGGATCGTAGAAAATTATATCGCAATACGTCAGGAACTCGCCGGTAAAGGATATCAATTTAAAACAGAAACAGACACGGAGGCATTGGCAAACCTGATCGAAGCCTATTACACAGATGATAAACCGCTCGAAGAAGCCGTTCGCCTTGCGTTAATGAGTGTCGATGGCACATACGGGATAGCGGTCATCTCACCAACTGAACCGGATAAAATTGTGACAGCCCGCCACGGGAGCCCAATCGTTCTCGGTTATGGGGATGGTGAAAATATCGTCGCCTCGGATGCGGCTGCAATTCTCGATCACACAAAACACGTTGCCTACCTCGATGATGGCGAACTCGCCATTCTGACCCGCGATAATGTGGTTATCAAAACCATTGACAATAAAGATGTCAAAAAAGAAGTTGAAGAAATTGTTTATGATCTCGAACGCATCAGCAAAGGGGGGTATGATCATTTTATGCTGAAAGAGATCATGCAACAGCCACAAACTATTACGGATGCCATGCGCGGACGTTTGCTGCCTGATGAGGGCGATGCACGTCTCGGCGGCTTGGCGGCTGAATTGCAATCCCTGGCGTATGCGCGGCGAATCCTGATAACGGCCTGTGGTACCTCATGGCATGCTGCTCTCATCGGTGAATACCTTTTCGAAGAATTTGTGCGGATCCCTGTGGAAGTGGAATATGCATCAGAATTTCGTTATCGCGATCCGGTGCTTTCCAATGACAGCACTGTTTTTGTCATCAGTCAATCCGGTGAAACTGCAGATACCCTGGCTGCCTTGCGCGAAGCAAAGCGTAAGGGGGTGAAAAGCTTCGGAATTTGTAATGTCGTCGGATCGACAATCGCAAGAGAATCCGACGCTGGTGTGTATTTACACGCAGGACCAGAGATCGGTGTGGCGTCCACAAAAGCTTTTACCTCTCAAGTGACAGTCCTTACTTTGATTACATTGCTCCTTGCACGCATGCGCAGCATGTCTGCATCAAAAGGCACGGAAATTGTAAAAGAATTGCAGGCGTTACCAGGAAAGATTGAATCGATTTTTTCGAGTATCCCTGAAATCAAAGACATTGCGAAGAAGTACTACGAGGCAAGTAATTTTCTTTACCTTGGCCGTGGTTATAATTTTCCTGTGGCGCTTGAAGGTGCGCTGAAATTAAAAGAAATATCCTATATTCACGCCGAAGGTTATCCGGCTGCCGAAATGAAGCACGGTCCAATCGCACTTATCGATGAAAATATGCCGGTTGTGTTTATCGCAACAAAAGATTCTTCCTATGAAAAAATTATTAGCAATATCGAAGAAGTGCGCGCCAGAAAAGGACGCGTCATCGCAATTGCAACAGAAGGGGATCAAGAAATTAAAAACCGTGCTGATCATGTGATTTATGTACCGCCGACGCTGGAATTCCTGACACCCCTGTTAACCATTATTCCACTGCAGCTTCTTGCGTATTACATCGCGATTCTGCGTGGATGCGATGTTGACCAACCACGAAATCTGGCGAAGAGTGTGACTGTAGAATAGACAAGTAAAGTCGATATGGCCATTCAAATAGAAACCAATAGCTTGAGTCTCCTTTATAAATGGTCATTTCAAATAAATTGCACGAGCAGGGCTCATCACCCGTCCTGCTCAATAATAGAATTACAAGCAAATCCACTCACCCTGAAAATACAACGCGCACTTCCTCTCCGGTAAACTGAATTTTCGATTTGCTTAAATTTCATAAAATAAACAAGGTTATCCACTAATGAAAACCATGACGATGTATGCAGTCTCACTTGCCTTTGCTTTATTTTATTTGAATTTGTCGCCTGTTTTTTCTCAAGACTCCGTTCCGGAATTGCAAATGAGGCCAGAGGTTGATGCAGTCTTTCATCAAGGTGTCATATTATACAACAATGGCAATTTTCACGGTGCAAAACGGCAATTTGAGCGTATTCTCGGTGCAGATCGGTGGCACCAGCGCCTCTCTGCCACACTCATTATGTATGCGAAAACATTGACGCAACTTGGGATGCCCGACCTTGCGGAAGAGAGCATTCGACAACTT